>JANYAB010000688.1 GCA_025355225.1 Bacteroidota bacterium | reverse complement strand
CTGCAATCCACAAAAAGACCGTGACATCTTTTTAAAAATTCTCACCATGGATGTTGATGGCTTGTGGCGACGCCGTTCTAAACCAATTCCAGCAAAAACTATTTTCGAATGGTTACCGGAACAGGAAGCAGAGCTGCTCTTTGAGGTCAATGATAGTGGTGGTGTTCGCTGGACAACAGGTTTAGAGCAAGCAACAAAAGATGAAATCACCCGCCGCTATTTTGACCACTTAAACTATGATGAAAAACTGGAATACTGTGACCGTCCCGAACAGATTGAAGGTCCCAGTGAAACGGCATGGCAAGACATTAATGCGCATTTAGGCACCACAGCAAATAACATTCAACAACTGATAGACCAGCTCGGGAAAAAGCGCTTTGGCCATACACCCAGAGTCGGTGATGCCTTTTGCGGCGGCGGTTCGATTCCGTTTGAAGCTGCTCGAATTGGTTGTGAGGCATATGGCTCCGACCTTAACCCGGTCGCAGCCTTGTTGACTTGGGCCAGTATTCACCTAATCGGTGGCGGCAAAGAAGTTCAGGAAAAAGTACAGGCGGCGCAAAAAGCCGCCTTTGCGGCCACTGACCAACAAATTGCCGAATGGGGTATTGAGCATAATTCGAAGGGCTGGCGTGCTGATGCTTATTTGTATTGCGTAGAAGCCGTATGTCCAGCGACCGGTTATTTATTACCGTTAGCACCCAGTTGGATTATTAGCGAAAAATATAAAGTCTGCGCAGTGCTTAAACCAGATCCTATTAATAAGCGCTACGACATTGAAATTGTCGTTAATGCCGATAAAGAAACCTTTGCTATGGCTAATACCGGAACTATAGATAAAAATGGCCGCATGGTTTGCCCTGAAACAGGAGAAAGTTTTTCTATTCCAGAAATACGCGGCGATAAAAGAATTGATGGAAAAACCGTTTATGGCTTGCGGCTTTGGGAAAATGAAGACTTGGTGCCACGCCCTGACGATGTATTTCAAGAACGGCTTTATTGTGTGCGCTGGCTAGAAACTTATTGGACCACCGATGCTAAAGGTAAAAAGATAGAAAAAGCTCGTCGTCATTTTCGTTCTGTCACTGAAGAGGATTTAGCCCGCGAACAACTGGTTTTGGATTTATTGAAAGAACGTTTTGGCAAGTGGCAGAAAAAAGGCTATGTCCCCAGTCTAAAAATTGAGCGTGGATATAACACTGAGCAACCAATAAGAGAACGCGGCTGGAGTTATTGGCATCACTTATTTAATCCAAGACAGTTATTAATGCACGGTATCTTTTCAGAGTGTTTTTTGCGTTTGAATGGTAACGATAAAATCATGAGTGCCACGCTTTGTCTTTCGATAGGAGCAGCTATCGATAATCAAGCCAGGCTTTGCGGATTAAATAGCCATGCTTCAAAAGGACCCGGTTCAACCCGAAATGTTTTTTTTAATCAAGCGTTGAATACACAATATAATTATGGAACACGAGTGCTTAAAAAATTGAAAGATTTTTATCTACTTGAGTTTATTAGCAATCAAAAAATACTGAATCCAAGCATTATTGATTTATTAGATGCCAGGGAAATTACTATCAATAATGATATTTGGCTTACTGACCCGCCTTATGCCGATGCAATCAATTATCATGAATTAAGTAATTTTTTTGGTGTTTGGTATGAGAAAAATCTATCCAGGAGTTTTCCTTCGTGGAACTTAACTGAACGACATGCGTTAGCTGTAAAAGGCAGTGGGCATGAATTTAAAAAAGCAATGGTTGAAATCTATTCCAACCTAGCCAAACATATGCCCGACAACGGCCTACAAATGGTGCAATTTACCCACCAAGACCCCGCCGTTTGGGCGGATTTGGGGATGATTTTATGGGCCGCCGGTCTGCATGTCAGTTCAGCTTGGACGATTGCCACTGAAACTTCGTCAGGTCTTAAAAAAGGCAATTACGTTCAAGGCACGGTATTGCTGGTGTTACGCAAACGCTCTCATCACGAAGAAGTTTTTCGCGATGAATTACCTAGTCTGATCGAGGATGAAGTCCGCGCTCAACTCGATGAAATGTTGGCATTGGATGATAAAGAATTACCCAACTTTGGCGACACGGATTATCAATTAGCCGCTTATGCCGCTGCATTGCGAGTGATGACACAATTCTCTTCCATCGAAGGCATCAACATTGGGAACGAGCTTTACCGGGAAAAGCAAAAGAACCAAAAATCTGCGTTTGAAGAACTGATTGACCAGGCTATTGAAATTTCCTGTAATCATCTTATCCCAAAGGGTTTTGATGAATTTCAATGGAAAGGCTTAGCGGCTTCCGAGCGTTTGTATTTTAAAGGGCTGGAACTGGAAAAACATGGGGAATTGCGTGCCGGCGCGTACCAGGAACTCGCTAAAGGTTTTGGCGTGAGTGAATACACGTTTATGTTTGCCAAAACCAAAGCCAATGAAGTACGCTTTAAAACC
>JANYAB010000665.1 GCA_025355225.1 Bacteroidota bacterium | reverse complement strand
TGCCTGTCACTTTTTTCGAAACCCATCGATTTTAGAGAAGGTTTCGCGGAGCTTTTGTGCTTATATAAATTATGCAGGTATTTTTCGGTTGGATATGATGTAAGGTGAAATGGCTTAAGGGCCTGATACCATTTTCGCTGGTAAGGGGTATAAACCGTATAGGGATGACCATCATCTTTTACAACTTCGTCCCTTTCAAAAATTACCTGGTCTTTATAAGTTTTAAATTCGACACCTTGGTTTTTTAGTTTATCCTTTATGGTTTCGTCTCGGGTATTGGCATAAGGTTCATAATCGTGATTGGCATAAACCGCATCAATATTAAACTCCTTTAAAACATCATCCCAGGCGCTTTGTACATCATCGTATTTTACTAATAAAGTGCTGCCATGATCCTGCAATTCCTTATCCAATTCTTCAATGGTTTGATGGATAAAAGTGACCCGCGCATCGTTCTTATCTTCCAGTTGATCCAATATAGCGCGATCAAAAATAAACAGGCACAGGACCGGGTATTTATCTTTAAGTGCATGATAGAGGCCAGCATTATCATACAACCGCAGATCGCGGCGGAACCAGAAAATGTTTACATGGCCCTTATGATCCATAAATTTCGTTAAGAGCACCCGCCAGATCAGGATATTTGAAAATAAGCCCTTCGTTTTCTATTTTCTGCGGTGATACTTTGGTGCTTCCCAATACCACGATGCTCATCTCGCCCAGTAATAGTTTAAAAACAAATGCCGGTACATTTGGCAGCCATAGGGGTTTATGCAATTGTTTGGCAGTTGCCTGCATCAACTGTCTGTTGGTGACCGGGTTCGGTGCCACCATGTTGTACGCGCCTGCGATACTGGTGTTTTCTACCGCGTACAAATAAAGATCAACCACATCCTGCCAGTGTATCCAGGGTATCCATTGTTTGCCGTTGCCAAATGGAGAACCCAGACCCAATTTAACAGGTAAAGCCATTTGCGGTAAAGCACCGCCTTTTTTATGCAATACTACACCGGTGCGGAATTTTACAATGCGCAGTCTCAATGACTTGCCATCATCAACCGCCTTTTCCCACTCAATACAACACCGGGCCATGAAGTCGCCAGCAGGCGGGCTTTCTTCAGTTAGTAATTCGTCACCACGGTCGCTGTAATAACCGGTTGCTGATGCCGAGATAACTGTACTTACCTTATTGGGCTTATCTTTTATCACCTTATAGATTAATCCGATAGAATGTGTGCGGCTTTCAATTAATTCTTTTTTCCGCTGATCAGACCAGCGCTTATCAGCTATACCTGCACCCGCTAAATGGATCACTATGTCAACTCCATCAATACAGCGCCCGTCTATCTCATTTTTGCCAACATCCCATGTAAATGTTTTCACCCTCAGGTCATTGCCCGGTCTGCGGCTTAAATGACTTACCTGGTAACCCTGGTTTAACAGTTTATCGGTCAGAAGTTTACCTATTAAACCAGTGCTGCCTGTAATGAGAATGCGTTTGCCCTTTGATGGTTCATTATTGTTCATGATTGATGGTTAATAGCTCTTAATTATTCGCGCTGATGGTTCCTTTGGATTATGCAATATACATCGTAAAATACGATGTCCCTAAGTATGAATCATCAACCGCTATGAACCAACCTAAGCGACTGCTTGAAAGTTAAACACTGGCGTGGTAAAATATCTTTTATACCATTGTCTCTGCAAATGGTGTCGGTTTTCAAATTTTCGACCAGTGTTTGTGCCGCTGGAAAATTAATAGGAGATAAAAGATTTAACAGGTATGAAGATAATTTAGCGGTCAAAAATGGCAGCGTAACTATACCCGGTTTAAAATCTTTGAAAATTGCGATATAGATCAGCAGCATTTGTTTAAAGGCTAATACTTCGGGGCCGCCGATGTCAAACTTGCGGTTAAAGGTTTTTTCATTTAATAACCCTGCCTCCATGTATCCCAACACGTCCCCGGTAGAAATGGGCTGTGCATGTACTTTTGCCCAGTTTTGTGCCAGTAAGATGGGTGCTTTTGAGGTTAACGCGTTAAACATTTCCAACGCTATGCTTCCTGCACCAACTACCATCGTTGTATTTAAAATGGTGAGCGCCGCCTTTCCGCTGCACAATATGTCCTCAACCTGCAGGCGTGGATCCTGCCTTTCTGCTAAATGATGATTAATCTCACTTAACGCTATAACCTGCCTGCAACCGGTTTGATCGATCGATTCTATAAAATTCTGAGCTGACAATGCTTGCAGCGCCGCAAAGTCTGAAGTTTGAGTGAATGTATTAACAAGGTAAAAAGCCGCATCAATATCTTCTGGAAAGGGCTCTATACTATGCCTGCGCAGCAAATCGCCGCTTGTGGCGGTTACCTCGCCCGAAAAGGCATTATGTTTAAAGAAATGATTTTTGTCCCTTACCAGGCAAACCACCTCATGTCCTTTTTCAAGCAGAACCGGAATTAAGCGTGTGCCGATATAACCATTAGCACCTGCAAGTAACACTTTCATGTTATGCTCAACAACAAAAATGCAAAGGTGTTTTTATAAACAGCATTGTCCTCACAATCGGAAAGTCGAAATTAAATATTTATGCTGTCCTGTACCACCACTTTTGAGCAGAGCGGCTTGGCGTATTCTTCAGCGAAAATCACATGGGTAGGATCATCCTGGTAGGCATCCTGGGCCTCTTTGCTATCAAACAACAATAGCAGCGACACATCATAAGAACGGTCGATCACAGCGCGGTTGGTATCAGCAGGAATACCGATATGGATATCACGGATATGGGAGATAGGAATCAGCGTATTTAAACCCGCAATGAGTTGTTGCTTGTCCTCTTTATTTTTTAGCCAGAAATGTACGTGGTGAACAAAGGTATTTTTTAGGAGCATCGCTATTATTTTTGTTGCACAATCATACAAAAATTCTGGTATTAACCTATGCAAGCAACAACTTTTTGACAAACCGTTGTATAAAAGCAAAGCATTTAACTCCCTCGTTTAAGCCGGTCGTTAGTGGTAGTTATTTCGCCCGCATTTTATTCCCTTTTGCCTCATGCGTCACTTCAGCTAAGCCAAGTTTTTCCATTAACGGCGGAATATACATTCCAAAACGCCCGCGAAGGCCCTTTTTTAATCCATACCATCCACCTACTGGATTTTTTTCCGAACGGCCCCATGCTTCGACTGTCCCTTCCTTTGCAGGCTTTTGTTCATCGGCACTGCCCAGTTCCATCCAGTCGCCATGTTCTTTTAACATGGTGTGAAGGTCATCAAGACAACGGATGTCATAATGTAAAACGGTTTTACCTACCGTACAAACCAAGACTTCTTTTCCGTCTTTTTCATCAACGTGCATCGTGTATTCTGATGATAAAGGTGGGGTTTGAAGCTGCATTGGATTTTCTTTCGTTCCGATCTTATTTTTCATCTCTTTACAAATTAGGAGTTAAAAATAGGTGTTGACGAACCCACCAAACTCAATAGCTCCTGTTTAGGAGGTACTTCAAACCCGATTATTTTAAGTTGTTCCTGGAAATATTTAAATGAAGGCAAATCGTTAAGTATTTTATGGTCCTCCTCCGATTTGAAAAAGGCGGTATGTATGAACGTCTTTCCATCGGCGCTCAGGCAGGAATTATAATTTATGCCTGACAAATCTATTTTTTGCAGATCAGCCATTACATTTTTGATGTTATTTTGATTTTGCTCCGCGAATTCAGCTTTAGCCGTGTAGGTTACTTTAACTATTTTCATTGGATTGATTTTGACTAAATAAATAATTGAGATTAATTACGATTTAAGACTATAAGCTTTAGACGAACTTGCAAAACAAAACGATAGGCTAATCGGTGCTTTTTTCTAAATAATTCTCCATTACTTGCCTGTTGTGTTCCAAATGATGCAATTGCAATGCTGACGCTTTTGATTTATAAGGGTCTATTTCTTTTAATATTTGCGTTCGCAGATCAAATAAATGTTCCTTCCCGCCTTTTTCAGCCTCCCTAACGAGGTCTATTTTCATTAACTCTTCCTGGGTATTTTGTTTGGGATTAAAAACGCCGTTCAATTCAGAACATTGATGGCAAACACCTTCTTTATTGATCAAAGCGCATCTGCCATCAAAAATGCTGATCATTTTCGATCTTCCGGTATGCAGATAATATTTCACCATTGCCTCTGTGGCACTCAAAATGGTGGTGCTCTCATTCACTTTAAACTCATACACATCTTTTAAAAACAAGCAAAGCTGCTGTTCTAATGGTAGCGATTTTGAAATACAGGTGAAGCAAAAAGCAATATGTTCTTTGGCTTCAAATTGTCCCTGCGGCGAAGTCATGTGAATGTTCATTGCCTCCTTAAAAAACTTTTCATGAGTCAAAGCAGCTTCCCTGGCAATATCGGTTACATTTTCTACCCAGCGTTTTTGCGCCCTTAAGTTATCTTTCGCCAAATTGGACGCAATGGTGAAAAGCCATGTTTTTAATGAAGATTCTCCTCTGAACGCGCTTAGCTTTTCAAGAGCTTTGATATAGGTATCCTGCACAATGTCTTCTGCATCGGCAACGCTCGCGGTTATCCTTAACAAATAGGATTTTAATGGGTCAATGATGCCTTCAAATTCCTGGTTGAATAGTTCTGTTGTCATAATTTACTTTTGACCACATCAAATTGCTACAAAGCCAAACTTACTAATATTCCAGTACCACGTGCGGCTTAAACGTATCCGTCTTCACTTCAGCATTTAATTCATGCAGAATATTGTATAAGCCAAAATTGGTGCGGTTCACGTAAATAAAATGCTTAACGCCACGGGCCTGTTTAAACTCGGGCATTTTTGATACTTTTTCGCCAAAACCATACAATTCATCAAAAAAGGCGCTTTGTCCAAAGTCAAAATGATCGGTGATATAAGGTTTGGCAAACAGACCGATCATTTGTTTATACATGCGATAATAAAATTCTATCTGCGCGGGCGTATCGTTCGGGTGTATCATATCCAGCAGGCGGAAAGCTTTCATTGTTTCTTCTTTGTTCTCCATCAGGTTACTTGATGTAAGCGAGAAAAAAGGATAATAGAAATCTTCAGGCATTTCTTTGATGCAGCCGAAATCAATAATACCCAATTTGCCTTCGGGAGTGATCATAAAATTACCTGGGTGCGGATCTGCATGCACGGCACGCAATTCGTGCTGCTGAAAGTTGTAAAAATCCCATAGCGCCTGCCCAATCCTGTTACGGAGCGCCTGCGAAGGGTTGGTTTTTAAAAACTCGCGCAGGTGCTTTCCTTCCAGCCAGTCCATCGTTATAATGCGTTTGCTGGAAAGTTCCGGATAATATTTAGGGAATACCACATTGTCCAAACCGGCGCAGGCAGTTGAAAATTCGATAGAACGGCGCACTTCCAATTCGTAATCTGTTTCTTCGAGCAGGCGTTCCTCCACTTCGTTCATGTAAATATCCAATTCCTTTTCGCTCATGCCGAGCATTCGGAAAGCAAATGGCTTTACCAGCTTAAGATCTGAAGAAATGGAATCTCCAACACCGGGATATTGAATTTTTATCGCCAGTTTTTTACCACTCAACTCTGCCTGGTGCACTTGTCCAATTGAGGCGGCATTTGAAGAGCGAACATTAAATTTGTCAAATATCTTCTCGGGTGATTTGCCGAAATACTTTTTGAATGTTTGCACAATAAGCGGCCCCGAAAGCGGCGGCGCATTATATTGCGACTGTGAAAATTTATCGGTATACGCCTGTGGCAACAGGTTTTTATCCATACTGAGCATTTGCGCCACTTTAAGTGCACTGCCCTTCAGCTCGCTTAACGATTCATAGATATCAGACGCATTATCCTCGTTCAGTTCTGATTTATCCATATCGGGATTGAACAGCTTTTTGGAATAATGCTTTATATAGTTTCCGCCTACTTTAAGTCCGGTTTTAACAAATTTGGCCGAGCGCTGTACTTTGCTGGTTGGTATGCTATTTTGTTCTTTCGGGATATTCTCACTCATCTTTGTCTTTATTAAATAATTCGGATAGTTTGTGCGGAGTTAGACCCACGTAATCATTTATCACCAGGTCAACCGGGTGCAATTCATTTGCTCTATGTCCTGTTGTTATGGCAACAACCTTCATCCCGGCCCTGTTTGCCGCTTTTACACCGGCCAGTGAATCTTCAAACACAATACATCTTGAAGGATCCATGTTTAGTTTTTCAGCTGCCTTTAAGAATATTTGAGGATCGGGTTTGGGTTTACTTACCATGGATGAGTTTACGATCACATCAAAATCCCCGCGGATCGGTATTTTATTCAATATAAAATCAATATCCTCAACCGTCGCCGAAGTTGCCATGGCCATTTTTACGCCTGCATTTTTCAAGGCCGTTAAAAAGTTTTCGAGGCCGTTTATAGCAACCAGGTATGGGGCATATTCCTTTCGATAAAATTCTTCCTTTTCCTGCAGCAACTCACTTAAACCCGCTTCGTCATGATCG
Source organism: Bacteroidota bacterium (assembly GCA_025355225.1). Taxonomy (GTDB): domain Bacteria; phylum Bacteroidota; class Bacteroidia; order Sphingobacteriales; family Sphingobacteriaceae; genus Mucilaginibacter. The sequence goes on along the minus strand of JANYAB010000665.1, from coordinate 2,406 downwards.
CTCCCAAAAATCCTTCTGATGGTTTCCATCACGGGCACGCCGCTTATTTCGGTGTAATAGGTTTCCCTGCTTAATTCGCCCTTGCCGTATTTTTTAAACAGCGCCTGCCACGACTTAAAATGATAAGGAGTATTATCGATAAGGGTTCCATCCATGTCAAATATGGCTGCCCAGTTTAAGTTCTGATTAGATGCCAAACCCCATTTTTTCTTTGATGCCGCCATTTTTGGCTAAAAACTTGCCATATTCAAGCAGGTTGTCGATGGGTGAGCGTTGAAACAGGTCGAATGTTACATTGACACCTTTTTCAATCGCTTCATCTGTTTTCTCAAACCCTGTCGAACCATCATTTATCCAAAAGTGAAGTACAAAGCCAAACTGCACCCATAACGCATCCTTATATTTTTTACTGAAGTATTTGCGGTCAGAAAGCTCGCCTGATTCGAGGCCTTCACTAAGTATTTCGTTGCAGAAGTTTTCGAATATCTTTTGTAATTCACTAAAAACCAACGGAGTTGTAAAACCGCGGGGTTGTTTTTTAACGCTGTAAACAGCAAAACTGCGCTGTTGTTTCAACAGTTCGAAAAATGCATAAAAATAACTCAGGGCTTTTTCGCGGGCTGTATATTGCCCCCATACCTCCTGTTCTTTTATTTCAGCCAGTGTTTTTTTTGCAACGTCGGCCCAAATATTTTGCTCAAGCGATTCGAACGACCCGAAGTAATTATAAAATTCGGCTTCCGTCATTTTATTCTTTTTTGCAAAAATGTAAACTGATTTAGGCTGCTCACCTTCAGTAAGTACATAATCGATATAGGCTTTTTGGATGCTTTCAATGGTAGCCATGATGGATTTATTATTAGTGATTTATTATATAAAATTAAGAGTTAGCATTTTATTAAATGTCATACTTATCTATAATTAAACGGCTGGTGGTTAAGGATATTTTATGGTATCCCGGGCATCGTTAATAACAAGTATGCGCCTGTTACCTTATAAAACGGGAATCTACTTGAAGAGGCTCAATGGAACGTATCTTTACCCGGTCATGATACCCCGGATACAACGGGTTCATCAGATAATTATATTCTGAAGGGTTCACAGCAGACCGCACTTTAACCGCAAGGTATTTCTTTTCAAGCATCAGGTGGTCTCCCACCCGTTTGTTTTCAAGGTTATCCAATACCTGCCACGAAACAGGGTAATCGTCGTCGGGTATTTGATAAATCAGACTGCTGGCAGCTTTTAATTCTATTGAAATGATGTAAAGGCCGGGAGGTATATCCGATTCATCAAAATGCACCAGGTTTTCAAGGTAGGCCAATGAACTGTTTACACTCGTATATAGCATATAAGTTCCTTTGCTGTTCCAGCGTCCTCCGTTTCTGAAGGCACCTATACCAGAAATATCTTCGGCACGGTGCTTCGCTTTGGCTATACGGTAAACTATCATTTTCAGGAGAAAACGCCATGCTCTATCCGTCCCAAAATATCATCAACCATCTTTAAGCCTGTAGATAAATAAAACAGGTCTATAGGTTTTATGCCGTTCAATGCCCTGTTAGGATAGTTGAGCCACATTTTAACTTTTTCTTTGTCTTCAAAAACCTCAAACGTATGCTGCACTACCCTGGCAATTTCTATAATGTGCGATGAAGTACGTTTATCCAATTTATCAGTGCTTTTCTTCCGCTCTAATGTTTTAACCGAAATACCGAGAATATTTTCGGAGAATACTTTTTTTGATATTCCTAAATGACCGGTTAATGCATCTAATGATTCTTTGGTAACCCCATCATTGATGAAGGAAATGATGTCAAAGTCTGACCGGATGCGGTGATTGACAACAGCTTTCCCGCCAAGTAAATTAATAAAATTTAATACATCCGCAGGTTTGCTCTTTTTAATTGCTGTTTTCATTAGCGACAATTTTACCAAATGTAAGGATATAATGTCGCATACAAGCAAGTTTCTCTTATTATTTTTAAGTAGAAATCAGGATAAAGAAAACTCGAAAAATGTTAAGTTGAGGTCAAATAATTAAATGCTATTAGGTGATAAGCGTAAATAATTGCAAATTTGTGGGTTAACTGATTGTATTTAGCTGCCGGGGAATAATAATTATGAGTGGAAAAACAATATTGGTTTGGTTTAGAAATGATCTGCGTGTTCATGACAATGAAATATTGTTTGAAGCCATGCGAAAAGCCGATAAAGTACTTCCTGTATATTGTTTTGATCCCTTTTATTTTAAAACCACTGCCTCCGGGTTATTAAAAACCGGTAATTTAAGAGCTCGTTTTTTACTGGAGTCTGTAGCTGATCTGCGAGAGAATTTGAAAAAACTTGGTGGCGAACTAATTGTACGGACAGGTAATCCGGTGGAAGTGATCCCTCAATTGGCCC
>JANYAB010000653.1 GCA_025355225.1 Bacteroidota bacterium | reverse complement strand
CCGTAAAGCAGACTATTCCGAAGGAACTGTATTTTTTATGTTTACGCCTTTCAAGGGCGAAATCCTGCAGGATGTTTTAATGATTTTGAAGAAAGAATCATTAAGGAGAAAAATTAAAATCATCACTTATGGACCTTGCACGGCCCAGGTCGTGCTGCAAAGCTGGTTGGATTTTGCAGCCCCGAAAGATGATAGTCCTTATAAATTGGGCGTTTTTACCAGTTTATAAAAAGCCCTTTTTGTAATTAAGAATGCCGACCTTCGCAAAAGATTATTGTAATCAAAAAATGTCTTCAGAGCCCAAACAAATACCTGCAGAAAAAGAAAATCTACACCCACGGAACAGCCACCGGGCCGGGTATGATTTTAAACTGCTATGTAAAAGCAGCCCGGGATTAAAAGCATTTGTGTCGTTGAATCAATATAATGATGAGTCGATAGACTTTAGCAATCCTGATGCGGTTAAGGCATTAAACAAAGCATTGCTAAAATCTTTTTACGGCGTTGACCATTGGGATATCCCCGAAGGATACCTTTGTCCGCCAATACCCGGAAGAGCAGATTATATCCACTACGTGGCGGATTTATTAGCCGAAATCAACAATGGTATTATTCCCCGTGGCAGTAAAATAAACGTTTTGGATATTGGTATGGGAGCAAATTGTGTATACCCTTTAATTGGCAGCAGTGTTTATGACTGGCAATTTGTAGGTACAGATATCGATCCTTTAGCCATCCGGTCGGCAAAGGATATTGTTTCATTAAACAAAGGTTTCCAGGATAAGATCATACTGCGCTTGCAGAGCAACAAGGCCAATATTTTTAAAGGCATCATTAAACAGGGCGAGGGTTTTGACATCACGATCTGTAATCCTCCTTTCCATGCATCTTTGCAGGAAGCACAGGCGTCCACTGCTACCAAATGGAAGAAATTAGGGATCAGCAAACAGGCCACTGCATTAAATTTCGGTGGCAAAAAAACCGAGTTATGGTGTTACGGCGGCGAAGCAGGATTTATACGCCGTATGGTTGAACAAAGCGCCCTGGCAGCGCACCAGTGCCTATGGTTCTCTACACTCGTATCCAAAAAAGACACGCTTCCAATTATTTATAAAGCGCTGAAAGCGGTTAATGCCCATGACGTAAAAACCATTAGCATGACACATGGACAAAAAGTAAGCCGTATTGTTGCCTGGACATTTTTAAGTCCGGCAGAACAGGCAAACTGGAGAAATGAATTTTGGGTGTAACCGTCCCTGAAGAGTTGCCAACTTCCTATTTTAGTATCTTTAGTCCGTTGCCATTAGTATAAAGCTGGTTCCCAATGAGCGCTTCTCTTATTTTCTTTATTATCCTGGCCTATTTTGCCATTTTGATGCTGATAGCCAGGTTAACCTCAAGGCATAATAAAGCCAATAGCTTTTTTGATGGTGATAGATCGTCTCCCTGGTTTTTGGTGGCCTTTGGTATGATAGGGTCGGGTATTTCAGCAGTATCCCTGGTTTCCATACCCGGTAATGTCGGCAATAACAATCTTTATTATTTTCAATTTATCCTGGGCACCATTGTGGGCTACTTATTTATTGCCTTTGTATTAATCCCCATTTATCACAAGCTAAAGCTCGTATCAATTTATACTTATCTCAACATTCGTTTTGGCAATATCACCTATAAAACCGGGTCTTTATTTTTTTTGGTGTCCCAATCATTCGGAGCAGCGCTCAGATTGCTTATATCCATTAAGATTTTGCAATTCGCTTTTTTTGATAGTTTTCACATCCCTTATTTTTTAACCATCATCATATTATTGGTGCTTATATGGTTGTACACCAATAAATCGGGTATTAAAACTATTGTTTGGACCGATGCCTTACAGTCTTTCTTTTTGATCACCGTGATGATCATTTCCATTGTTACTATCAAAAATTCATTGGGATTATCAGTAACCGGAATGGTCAGCACCATTATTCATCATCCTTATTCAAAACTGTTTGACTGGGATATTCATTCGGGCTCTAATTTTTTTAAACAGTTTATTTCGGGCGTATTAATTACAGTTGCATTGGTGGGCCTTGATCAAAGCATGATGCAAAAAACATTAACCATTGGCAATATGAGAGGTGCAAAAAAGAACGTACTGGCCTTTAGTTTCTTTATAGCAGGCGCTCAAACTTTGTTTTTAGGTTTAGGTGTGTTACTTTACATTTTTGTTGAACGGCATAGCATATCGCTAAATACCCAAAACGGACAGTTTGTAAATACCGATGGACTTTATCCATTCCTTACCCTGAATTATTTTGGCAAAATGGGTGCTATCGCTTTTTTCATAGGTGTAATAGCCTCTACCTTTGCAAGTATCGATGCCTGTATCGCGGCCCTGACCACTGCCTTTAGCTACGATTTCATGAATATTGAAAATCAATCCCCTGATAGTAAAAGAAAAATAAAGAACAGGGTTTTGCTGGGCGTTAACGTAGTAATGTTTTTCATTGTTATGGCGTTTTGGAATAGCCAGGGTGCTATCATAAATACCATTTTCAAAATAGCAGGCTACACTTACGGGCCTATTTTAGGGTTATACTTAACCGGTCTTTTCTCAAATATTCAATTAAAAGAAAAATGGGTGCCGCTGGCTTGTTTAGGCGCGGCACTTATTACCTGGTTTTTGAACACATTATTCATAAATGCTTTTAAATTTGATTTTGGTTTTATGAATATACTCGTGAATGCTTTGCTTACTATTTTGTTTTTGGTCCTCATAAAAAAGAAGGTCAATGTCGCTGCATAATAACGCCGCTGCTATAGAACTTACGTCAAGTCCGGATGATTTTGCCATTTGTGCAATGCTGATGTCGGTAACTGATCCATGGATTACCCTGGGCATGGATTATGCGCAATGTTTGAAAGCGTTTGATGGTCCCTTTAAAGAAGTGTTTGTACTAAAGAAAGAAGCAGAGATAATCGGCTTTGTGATCATCCAAACATCAGGGACTTTTAAGGGATATATTCAAACCATCGCGATCAATGAAACCTGCAGAGGGGCCGGGTATGGAACGCAACTGCTTCAATTTTGTGAGAATCGTATTTTGCAATATTCCCCCAATATTTTTATTTGTGTTAGCACGTTTAACCATGGGGCAATTAGCCTGTACACTAAATTTGGATTTGAATTAGTGGGCGAATTAAAAGATTTTGTAAAAAAAGGTTTTACCGAGTTACTGCTCCGGAAAACCGTTGGTCCTATGATTGGTTATAAAGACCCATCAGCCAAATTGTAAAAGCATATAAAACATTTCACCTGGTATGATCAATCTTAAAACATCATTTTATTATAAGCTTACTTCTTTTGTTATAGGTTTAATATTGTCCGCGACTTTTTCAAAAGCACAAACAGTTGACGCCCGGTCAGTATTCATTCATAAAATCGATAGCATACTGCAAAGCCAGGTAAACGACGATAAAATCCCGGGTGCAGTTATCCAGGTTAAAAAAGATGGTAAAGTAGTTTACAAGCAAGCCTATGGTTATGCACAAAAGTTCAGTTATGCCCATAAACCATTGGCAAAGCCAGAGAAAATGACGACGGAGCATCTTTTCGACATCGCTTCTCTTACCAAAGTGGTTGGCACCACTACGTCCATCATGCTATTGGCAGACAGGGGCCTGATTAACGTCGACGATCCTGTGGGTAAATACATAAAAGCATTTGCCGTCCCGGCTAAATCTGGTATAACGATCCGCCATTTGTTAACGCATTCTGCAGGCCTGTACGAATGGTACCCGCTTTATTACCGGGCTTCCAGCAAACAGGAAACGTTTAAATTAATAGGCGAACTACCGCTTGCTTTTCCCGTGGGAGGACAACGCAAATACAGCGACCTCGGTTTTACCATTCTGGGTGAAATTGTGGAAGTGGTTTCCGGTTTGCCGCTCGATAAGTTTGAGGAGCAGAATATTTTTATCCCGCTGGAGATGAAAAATACCATGTACAATCCCCTTACTAAAAATCAGCCCTATAAAATAGCAGCAACTTCTTTTGGAAACCCGTACGAAAGAAGAATGGTTTACGATCCTGATCTTGGCTTTCAGTTTAAAGAAATAAAGCACGATCAATGGAATGGGTGGCGGCATTATATTTTAAAAGGAGAAGTAAACGATGGTAATGCCTGGTATGCCGAAAAGGGAGTTGCAGGGGCCGCAGGAATTTTTTCTACCGTTGATGACTTGCAGAAACTGGTTGACATGTTAATGAATAAAGGGAAAATGGGAACGCAACAATTCATCTCTGAAGCTACCTTAAATACGTTTTTAACAAAAGATAAATTTAACAACGGTTTAGGCTGGATGATGGATCCTATCAACTCCTTTATGAAAAACGGGCCCGAAGGAACATTTGGCCATACTGGTTTTACTGGTACAAGCATTACAGTGGTCCCCGCCGAAAACCTGTCCATTATATTATTGATCAATCGCCAGCAAATGGGGCTGATCAATAATAAGGAATACTACAATGTGAATTCAATCCGTGCGCAGGTTTTTGAGGCAGCAATGAAGTATTCGAAGAAATAGATAGCTTGAAAGTATGGTTCGCCGGAAAATATAAAACCCGCTTAAGTGGATTAATGTTGATGCCGCGATAAAAATCTATTTCTTATTCAATATATTATTTGCGGCCAATATCAAAAACAGGTAATCGGTAGTGCCACCGCCTAATACATATTAACCCTGCTGCCATAAAAAGGGCCAGTTTAGCAGTTCAGGGAAATCAGGTCTGATCAAAGCGGTGCCTGATTAATCATGATTTCTACGCTTATCTGAATTTGAAAACTATCAAACGCGTTGCCCTCGTGGTTGACATTATTTATTAACAAAGCAAGTAGATTTAAGGGAATTATGAATACTTATATATTATATCACTATTGATTATGAAGAATTTTTACAATATCGTTTTCCTTTTGTGCGCTCTATGCTTGTTTTCATGTAAAAAACCAACCTTATTTCAACAGATTCCGTCCTCACATTCGGGCATTCACTTCAACAATACCATAGCCGAAAACG
>JANYAB010000545.1 GCA_025355225.1 Bacteroidota bacterium | reverse complement strand
CCAGTCGCTATAAAACAGGCCCTGGTTAGTACCGAGGTATATCTTATTATTAAATATAATACTGGAGTAAACCGTACCAAAGCGCCCGGTTTTATCGAAATAAAAATAAAGGGGGGAATTAACTTCAATGCGGTCGATGCCATTGTCTAAACCCGCCCACAAATTTTGGTCGTTATCGGTATATAAGCTCAGCACCGTATTATTCTGTAATCCGCTTGATTTGTTGATCTGCTGTACAATGTTGCCTGCTGTATCAATCACTATTACACCGTTAAGTATTGTGCCGTAAGCAAAATACTTTCCCAATATTACTACGCCGTTATTCAGCTGGTAAGCTTCCAAAAAAACATTCGCAGGGCTGTTCCATGGTTTAATTTGTTCGCCATCAAACATAAATAATCCATTATGTGCGGTGCCAATAAGGTATCTGTTATTCGGAAATGCAAAATGGACAAAACCCCACTATTGCCCAATATATTGCTTCCCTTAACGTATTCCAATTTGTTGCCCTTAAGCTCAAATAAACCGGCGTTTACCTGTTCAACAAAATACCGTTTCCCCGTTTTGAACAGAAATAAAAAAGGATTCGGCGCTTTTACAACATCAATTTTACCGTTCGAATAAATGTAAATAGACCCGAACGACTGGAATATGATCTGCCCGTCATCAATGTATATCTTCCATACTTCTTCATTAAGTGGTCGGTATTTTTTGGGGATAAGGCTGATCAGCGAATGATATTGCAGGGTGCCCCTCTTATTGCTTTCCCAGTATCCAAATTCACCAAAGCCGCCTGCATACACTTTTCCTTTTCCATCAGCTGCGACAGAGCGTACGATCAATCCGTTTGGCATGGGATAAGATTGCCAGTATTTGCCATCAAATGTGAGCAGGCCTTCGGAGTTGCCGAAATACATGATGCCATGCTCGTCCCTGGTTACCGACCAGTTTTGGTTGCCCGACTGGTATATGGACTTGGTATAATTTTGCACATAAGGCACACCGATACTTTTTATATCAGCAGCTATGGCGTTAACAACCGTGAACAGAACGAAATATAAAAAGATCAGAATTGTTTTACGCATAGGTTTATAAAACAGGAGACGCAAAACATTGCGTCTCTACGAAAATACAATTTTGAAATTGAATTACTTGTAGCGACGCGATGCATTGCGTCGCTACGGCGTATTAAATTAACCTATTGCGTGCCGGATGGATCGATTTTATTTTGGTACCTCGTATCCTTTTATTGTATCGTGTTTTGCTGTATCTTCCTGATCTTATTATTCTGTTCATCACCAACATATACATTCCCATTAGCATCTACAGCAATGCCATGCAGGTCATTAAATTTTGCAATTGTATTTTTACCATCAACGGCACCAACTGTACCGGTTCCGGCAAGTGTGCTTACTGTGCCCAATGCTGTTATCTTTCTAACTACATTATTGCCATTGTCCGTTACGTAAACATTGTCTGCACCATCAACTGCTACGTAATAAGGATGCATGAAACTGGCGGTCCCGGCATCACCATTTGCAAAACCACCAGCTAACGTCCCGGCAAGAGTGGACACCGTTCCGTCAGTGGCTATTTTCCTGATCATATTATTCACAATATCTGCAACGTACAAGTTACCCGCCTGGTCAACGGCCAAACCTTCGGGCAGGTCAAAGCTGGCTGAAAGGGCCGGTCCATTGGCGAAATTTACAAATTGCGATAATCCAATTGCACCGGCATACCTGGTCACATTTCTGTCCGGGGTTATTTTCCTGATCAGGCCGTTTGCTGGTTCAGATACATATACACTTCCGAACTTGTCGACTGCGATCCCGGCGGGGGCATTGAATGTGGCTTGTATGCCCGGGCCATCATTGAAGCCAATGGCGCCCGTGCCTGCATAAGTAGACACTACACCACCTGAGGTTATTTTTCTGACCAGATTGTTTCCAAAATCGGCTATATAAACATTACCCTGTAAGTCAACCGCAATCCCGATCGGGTTGTTAAAGCTTGCTGCTGTACCCATACCGTTGGCCGAGCCCGCAGTTCCGCTGCCTGCAAAAGTGCTTACCACACCGGCAGGTGTTATTTTCCTGATCATGTTATTTGCCTGATCTGTAACATATAGGTTCCCTGCTACATCGACTGCTACACCATTAGGGTTATTGAATCTTGCCGCCAAACCGGGTCCATCAACATAGCCATATTGCCCGTTCCCGGCAACGGTGCTTGTTTCTCCAATTACAGCGTGAAAAATGTCATTCGGATTATCCTCTAATTTCTTACAACCGGAAATAACAAACAATAATGAACAGACAAGCAACAGCATACTTGTTGAAGAAAGTCTTTTTTCTAATTTCATAATATATTAGGTTTTTATTGGTTTAGCCCGGCTGTAAAAGATTATTGGTTAACAGGCAATATCAAATATCGCATAAATTAATTGATAATAAACAGGTTAGATAATGTTCGTCCATTCCATTACGGCGCAGAAGAAATAAACGATACAAAGGGGAGAAATAAAAAAATAGCACAGGAAATTCGGGCCGGGTTATTTGGTCTATCGTGGGCTATCGTTTAGGAGACGCGTGCATCGCGTCTCTACAATTTTTTGCCGGTATTAATCGGCTGCGGTACCTTTACATAGTAACCTGTTCCGTCATAAACCCGTTTACGCGGGTGAGATTTACAGGCATCGCTGCAGCAGCCATCCATGACCGCGCCGCATTCATCGCATTGCGTAAAATGCTCATTGCACTCCGGATTGGCGCAGTTGATCATTTTATCGGTTGTTCCTCCGCAATTATAACAAGTGGAGATTACCACGGGGTTCACTTTGTTTACATCAACCGAAAGGCGGTTATCAAAAACATAACACCGCCCTTCAAAATCCTGACCGCCGGCTTCCTTACCATACTTAATAATACCACCGTGCAACTGGTAAACATCTTTAAAGCCTTCGTGCAAAAGCAACGCAGAAGCTTTCTCACATTTGATACCTCCTGTACAATAGGTCACTATCTTTTTATCCTTGAATTGTGAGAGCTCGTTTATTTTGGACGGAAAGTCCCTGAAGTTTTCGATATCAAGGGTTATGGCATTTTTGAACTTGCCGAGGGAATGCTCATAATCGGAGCGCACGTCAAGAATGATCACATCATCCCCATCTTTCATCGCCAGGAACTCTTTTGGCTCGAGGTGCTTCCCGGTTTGTTTATTCGGATCGATGATCTTCG
>JANYAB010000507.1 GCA_025355225.1 Bacteroidota bacterium | reverse complement strand
CAAAGAGTTTTTATACGCCATTGGATTTGCGATCCTGTTCGGGTTGCCTGTTTCGTGGTGGGTTACCCGGAGTATGTTCAACGCCGTAACACCCGAATCCATCGTTTCTGTTTACCCGCTTATTTTAGCTTTTGCCGGCCTGATCGTCATGACTGCGATAAGCGTTTCGTGGCACATTTATAAGGCGAACATATCAAATCCTACTCAATATTTAAAAGACGAATAAGAGGGGGAACGAGAAAGGTGAAAGCAAGAGCATAAATAAGTTAGGGTTTAGAATTTAGAGTTTAGAATTTAGGGTTTATGAGTGATTAGGATTTAGAATATAAGCATCATGATAAAGAATTATTTGAAATTAGGGCTACGCAATCTCGCAAAAAACAGATTGTCATCAACAATTAACATCCTGGGACTCGCGCTTGCGATAGGCTGCTGCCTGGTGGTATTTCAATTTTTCGATTGGTCGATGCACATGGATAATTTCCATCATAAACTCAACAATCTTTTTGTAATTGAAAGGGTTTCTGAAAAAGACGGGAACCAGCAATTATGGTGCAATTCTCCGTCCCCCATGGGTCCTATGCTCAAAAATGATTTCCCCCAAATAAAGAATATTACAAGGGTAAATTCTTCAGGGATCATCATTAAGCAGGGCGATAATGTTTTCAGGGAAAGCGTGAACTTTGTTGACGATGCCTTTTACAAGATGTTTGATTTCCCCATTAAGTGGGGCAACAAACAACATTTTACAGACCCGGACGGTATTGTATTAACCGCTGTGCTTTCGGAAAAGCTTTTTGGGAAAGAAAACCCCGTGGGTAAAAATGTAAGCGTGCGCTTTGACAAAAACGGGCACGAAACGGTTGTGAATTTTACGGTAAAAGGGGTATTTGAAAAGCGGCCGGACGAGTCGTCGTGGTATTTCTCTGCCCTTGCCCCTTACGCCAAAATGACTTCGCTGGGATTGGACAAACCCGGGGACTGGGGCCAGACCTCGGATATAACATTTGTAGAGACAGCCGATGGAACTTCGTTATCACCTTTACAAAATCAAAGCAAAAAATACCTGCAACTATATAATGCTGCAAACGCGAATGACAAGATAGCGGCTTTCCATTTCCAGCCACTGAACACCATGAATTTTCATTCCTTCAAGGTAAACAATTCGCGTTTTTCTTCGACCCACATTGCAGGCTATATAATGCTTTTGGTTATCGCTATTGCTACTTTGTTATTGGTTTATTTCAACTATATGAATATCGCGATAGCTTCTGCGTCCACCCGGTTAAAAGAGATCGGTGTTCGCAAAGTGATGGGCAGCAGCAGGAAGCAGATTATTGTTCAATTTATTTTAGAAAATTTTATTCTTTGCATCATAGCAGTAGCAGTGGGTTTGTTGCTGGCCAAATACATTTTCCTGCCCTGGTTCAGCCAAATAAGCAATATTGACCTGGGTAAAAACCTCTTTAATAATTATCGCACCTGGGGGGCATTGGTGATCCTGATCTTTTTATCAGCATTAAGTGGCGCCGCTTACCCATCTTTTTATATATCGGCGTTCAAGCCGGTAAACATTATAAAAGGCAACAGCAAAATGGGCAGCAATAACCGTTTCAGGAAATCGCTGCTGAGCTTCCAGTTTTTCCTTACTTTTTTATCGATCTCTACCTCGATAGCTTTTATACAGGAAACCAAACAAATAAAAGCAAGGCCATGGGGCTATGATGCAGCCGATAATGTGGTAGTAACGCTTGATAAAACCGCAAATTTTGAGGCATTTAAAGATGAGTTAAAAAACAGCAATAATGTAAGATCGGTTACAGGTGCGGTACAGGCGCTCGGCAGCTTTACCAAGCAATTGGTTATCAAAACCGAAGGCAAGGATGAAACCATGCAGAGCATAAGCGCTTTACCGGGTTTCGCAACCCAGTTAGGTATCAGCATAACAAAAGGCAGAGACCTTAATGAGCAGTTTCAATCGGACCAGACCGATGCTGTATTAGTTAACCAGGTATTTCTAAAACAAATGCACTGGACAACAGGCATAGGAAAAAACATTGAATATGATGGGCACCTTTATAAAGTAGTAGGTGAAGTAAACGACTTCCATTTCGAGGATTTTCGGGCCCCGGCAGGCCCGATGCTGATAATGGGTTGTAAGCCCGCCGATGTGAGTTATGTTTATGTGAAAACATCTCC
>JANYAB010000444.1 GCA_025355225.1 Bacteroidota bacterium | reverse complement strand
TCGGTTACAAAGTAACCATCGGCGATTAGTGTATTGGTATTATTGCCTGGTCTGCTGTGTATGTAACGGTAACTCAATCCGCCATTTATCCCGTTATCAAACTTAAAATCAAGTCCGCCGGTACTGGTAAATTTAGGAGCTAATGCCAGGTAACCTGTATTTTTGGTGCTGTCAGCTAATCTTGGCCTTGCCAGGTTCACGTTCAGGTCGGCAAAAAGCCATTTAGCCAACTGGTAGCGCGCAGATACATCAACACCCTCGCGTTTGGTTTTACCACCAGGTGCAATATTGCCATCATCGGTGTAAACAAATTCCTGTGAAAGATATAAGTACCATATAGCGGCATTAATATACAAATGAGGAATAGGTTTCCAGTTAAGTCCAAGATCTGCTCCATAAGCAGCAGGTATGGTTTGCAAACCATTGTTGCCGATAACAGCTATGGCATTGTTTGAATGAAACCCTTTACCCGCCTTTAAATAGAATTGAATGTTATTATTTGCGGTATATTGTATGTTAACCTTTGGGCTCACGATGACCTGCGTTTTTGTGGTATCATGATAATTAAAATTAAAATAATCAATCCTCGCGCCCGTATTGAACAGCCATTTACCGCTTTCCAAAGTCTCATCTACATAAAAACCGGTGTTGTTCTGCCTGATATCGCCCTTGGAAATATAGCTCAGCAACTGGTTTTGTGCCGTTACGTTGCTGTACTCGGTACCATAAGTGCGGTCAAAACGACTGCTTAGTCCCAATGTCGAGGTTAGAACGCTATTACCAAAATAACTGCTCTTGCTTAGCTTGCCATTATAGCCAAACACATCCCTGGTTTCTTGTTGCTGTTTTTCATCACCGTTAATAGGATCTTCGGCAAAGAAAGTGGAATTAACATGCAGCAGAAATGTGTAATGGGTGTAATACAACTGGTTTTCCAGCATCCAGTTATTTTTCAGGTCAGTAGTAAGCTTTGCAATAGCGTTTTGCCGCGTTGATTTTCCACCTTGTGCACTGTCAATCGCGCCAAAACGATTAATGGTAACTGGTGCAGCAGGGATCTTAATTGCATTACCCTGGTCATCAACAGCGGTTGAACCTGCGGTTACAGCACGTTCGGGAATTTCACCTGAGGCTGTCCAACTGGTACTAAATGTTGAAGCGCTTAGCGAAAGTTTATTATTGGCGCCCAGTTTTTTAGTGTATTTGCCAAATAAGTTTGTGCGTTTATAATGTTCGGGCAGTTTGAAAGGGCCATCGGTGTAGTTATATTCGCCCGCTATGTAAGCGTTCTCACCATTTTGTTTGGCTTTGCTGCTAAGCAGATCGACAACTCCCGCTACACGGAAGGTATTGAATTGCCCGCCTTCCAGGCTCACCATGCTTTTGTCCAGGGCATCTTTAGTTGTATAACTTAGATAGCCTGCCGTGTTAAGATCTCCGTAACTGGTATAATAAGGGCCTTTTCCATAATCAAAATTCTTTACTGTTTCGGGTATCAGAAAGTGCAGGTCGGCATAACCTTGCCCATGAATATGTGAAACCATGTTTACCGGCATACCATCTACCGATATATTGACATCTGTCCCGTGATCGGCATCAAAACCCCTCAAAAATATTTGCTCAGCCTTACCTCCGCCCATGTGCTGGGCGATAAATAAACCTGGCACCAGGCGCATCAAATCCTGCGACGAATTTACCGGGCGCAGGTTAAGGTCCAAAGTACTTAGCGTATGGAATGAACTGCCGCATAACGATGGTGCAATTATCACTTCCTTCAAATCGGTCTGACCATAGGCTAAACTAATTGCGATGGGTTTTTCCGAACTTTTTATTTGTAAAACGCTGGTTGCATAACCAATGTAGGTAATGGTTAATGTCGCTGTATCCGACGGCAAGGATAGCTGGAAATTGCCTTCCTTATTGGTGCAGCATAGTTTGCCATTTGCGCGTATGCAGGCACAATCTAACGGTTGATTGGTGGCACTGTCAGTCACAATGCCCTTATAAATATGTTGTGCAGTTGCCAGCTCACCTGTAAAAAGGGCCAGCATAAGCAACGTTATTATTTTAGACGTATTCATTTATTTCTATTCAAAACCACTTACGTTCAAATGGTTATCTGTACCAATTATTGGGAATTATAAAACTCTTTCGGATGACCGGTCATTGATCAATCAGGGCAAAAGTGATGAAGCTGTCGTGCACGAATGCAGTCAGTAAAAGCTTTCCGAAGGGAAATATTGGGGGCTTAACCTAATTGCGGGGGGCGAAAAATGGAGCTATGGCCTTTTGGCAACTCAAATTGAGGATCGGGAATAGTTATTAATTGCAGGAGGTGGGTATAAAACTTTACGGGCGTTTTAGATTCACAATAAGCTTCCTGGAAAAGGTTTTTTTGCGACTGCCGCTCGGCATTATTTTGTTTTTCTTCTGCTTGTTTTACCTTTTTCATCAGGTAACATTTACCGTTACAGTGCAGCCAGGGTTTGTTGCGGTTTTCGCAGAGCTTGGTAGCTATATAGGTTTGGTTTAATTTAAAACCTGCATATACAAATAGCCGCGAGTAGTTCACGGTTAATACCGATAAAATTAAAAGCCAGGCTGTAAGGTGTTTTAGCATGACGTATTATTCAAAGTATTGATTGTAAAGATCTGCCTGTACTTTAATAACCGCAAATGATTGAGCTGCTATATTTTCTGCAGATGCTTGTTTTAATTTTGCTACGTCTGCTATCAAAGGTTCCAGCCATTTGTGTAATGCCTCATGATCAGGGCCTTTCATTTTACATTCACTTATCATTTTCGTTAAGCCCTTTTGTAAATCATCGCCAGCGTTTTTATATGCTTGCAGCGATGTATCATTTACGCTTTCAAATCCTTTAACAATTACCTG
>JANYAB010000420.1 GCA_025355225.1 Bacteroidota bacterium | reverse complement strand
ATCATTGTTCCGCTCATAGCCGCTGGGCTTAGTCACTTTTGTGCGACAAAAGTAACCAAAAACGCTTGTCAGTAGATAAGCTTCGGCCGAAATCAGGCAAAACAATGATGGCCATGTGAGGTCGCAGGGCATAGCAACACTTGCAGAAGCGCGGGCTTGAGCGAACGAAAGTGGGGCAAGATTTTGCAGCCCAGGTTTTGGTTGATTTGCAGCGCAAAGGCCCTGTGCGGCAAAGAAGCCTTTCTACTGACAAGCGTTTTTGGTTACTTTTGTCGCACAAAAGTGACTAAGCCCAGCGGCTATGAGCGGAACAATGATCAGTTTTAATATAAACTTCGACTGAACCATTCGTGCCGAATTTTTAGGTGACCGTAGGGTTCGTCAAACTCGAAATTTCTTCAGGAGAGCAATTGCAAGAAAATTCCTGAATACCAAATCCCAAACCCCTTAAGCCACTTCCTGTTTCTTTGCTTTAAAGAAATAAAACGTTTGACTGAAATAACTAAAGAAAACAATCAAAACAGTAGTAGCTATTTTTGATGGCGTAGGGTACCAGCCCAGGTATTCGACAAATATTTTCAGAAATATAAAATTGAGGATTATACAAATAAAAGTCACCAAAACGTACCTTCCCAACTGGCTTCGGCGCCTTAATCCCGACTGCTGAAAAACCACGTACCTATTGAGGTAAAAACCTGTCGGCAAGCTGATGCACATCGCCATAAATAATGAGGCTATGTGCGGACTTAGCGTGATAAAACCCAGGTATAAATTATGCCTTTTTAAAACAAAATTATAGCTAATAGCAAATAGGCTGATATCAAGCAAGGTATTAACCCCTCCGCATGCCGCATAGCGGAAGGTTTGCAATGGCATAACTTTTTTAAAAGGCCCGTAAAAAAGATCGATCAAGTTTAAAATACTTCTTCTCAAAAACTCATGGATCGTTCTCATTTTGGCAGATAACGCAATGGTAAAAGCAAACTAATATTTAATGATCGGCTCAATTCTACAATATATGGGGCAATTAAACCGGCATCTTTTATCCGGTCAACCTGTCGCTTTTAGAAGATCCTTCGCTACGCTCTGGATGACAAAAAAAGTGTAGTCCCTGACTTCCGACTTCCAACCCCTATCCAACCGCTTTGTGCTTCCCGGCAGCTCCACCCTCTTTCAACTCCTTCAATTGTATTTCGTAAACGCGCATTCGGGCGTGCAAAATATCTACTTCGGTACGCAGCATCTGGATCTCGGTGATCAGTTTGGCCGAATCGGGTTTATTGAGTTTCTTTTCGCCTGTACCTATGATCAGCCACTCGGGCGAATATTTTAGCTGGAAACAAAGCTTACGGATAAGGTAATAGCTTACTTCCTGTTTTTTGTTGATCACTTTGCTGATAAAACCCTGGTCGACACCAATAGCGTTAGCCAGAGCAAGCTGCCCACCATGCTCCTTTACCACTATCTTTAATCGTTTTATTATTGCGTCGTCAGACATTTCCTTTTTTTGCAATAATAATCAAAGTAAGGTAGAAAAGTGAAATTGTATGAAAAGTTGGGAAGCCTTTTAATATCACCATCGGTAGTTAAAGAAAAGAAGCTTACTAATACCAGCAGAGTGTTACCGGGTTAGTGGATGATGGTTATATAGCCGCTTAATTTAGGACTTTTATCTCCCAGGTCCACAATATAATAGTAGGTAGAGGTGGGCAACGGCTTTCCATTTGATGAACCATCCCAGGGTTTACCATAGCCGTTTGACTGGTAGACAAGCGAACCATAACGGGAATAAACGCGCATTACACAATTTGGATAATAAGCAAGGTTCGGAATATCCCAAAGATCATTTATACCATCGCCATTAGGTGTAAAAGCATTGGGGATATTTACCGTTGGAGGCGTAAGAAGATTCACAACTATAGGCAGGCTGGTCACGGGGGGTATACAACCACCGGCATTGATCAGCGAACAGGTTACCAGGTCCCCGTTATTCAAAGTCCGGCTGGTGAAAAAAGGGCTATTGGTTCCAACATCGACACCATTTACCTGCCATTGAAAATCCGGATTATTCCCAGCGTTGAGGGGTGTAGCCGTAAATTGTATGGGGGTACCGGAATATACGCCATTGGTTGAAGCTGTTATGGTAACCGACTGCCCTGCATTGCCCGCCGAAATTATACTAATTTGAATATTGTTGGATACAGCAGTTGTCGACGTAAGACAGGCGCCGCCACTACTGGTAAGTATACACGAAACTACATCCCCATTGGCCAGGGTGGTGGTAGTAAATAACGGTCCCGTAACGCCTGCATCTACATGATTTACCTGCCATTTGTAAGTTGGAGCAGTACCGCCGCTATTAACCGATGTAGCAGTAAACGTAATTACCGATCCGCTGCAAACAGGTACCGTAGCGGTGGTTACTATGGAAACAGCAGGTGTGTAATAAGGATTTACAATAATACCGCTGACAATATTTGAGCTGCCAACGGCCGGACAGACCCCGTTATTGGTGACCAAACACTGAACGATATCTGCCGAGGTCAGTATGATTTGGGTAATCGTAGGGCTGTTAGTACCGGCATTATGCCCGTTAACCTTCCATTGATACGTTAAATTAGTGTTTAAATTACTCACCACGGCAGTGTAGGTAACCGGCGTACCCTGGCAAATAGTAGTAACGTCGGGAGTGACTGTAACCAAAGGCACCACAGGAGCGGTAACCGTTAAAACTTGTGATTGAGGGTTAGCCGGGGTATACAATGCATTGCCGGCCTGGTTGGCGGTAATAGTAGTGGTGCCCGCACCTGTAATGTGTATAAGGCCCTGCGCCGAAATAGTAGCCACCGCCAAATTACTGCTGCTATAAGTAATGGGGATTGTAGCATTGTTACTACTTGCATTTGCTGAAAAATCGGCATCGCAAATGGTTTTGGCAGGGATTGCCGGCAAGGTAATGTTCTGGTTTTGTTGAACGGTGAATGTTATTGGCACCGGCACAGCTGCGATGTAGGTAGCGTTGCCGTTTTGTGAGGCTGTAATTATAGTAACGCCAGGGCCAACCAGGTGTATCAACCCGCCCGCGGTAATAGTTGCCACTAAAGTATTGCTGCTGGTATACGTAATGGGTGTTTGATTATTGGTGCTGGTGGCGGCAGGGTTAATATTATTGTTTACATCAACCGAACTGGCCAATGGCGGAGTGAAAGTAATAACTGATGGTATTAACCCTTGCGAAAAGGCACAAATGCTGTATGCAAGAAACAGTAAAACAAACGATGCTATTTTGCAATAACCCCGTTTTATGGTTATAAAATTGCTTCCTGGTTTAAATTGCAGCATAAAGTTCGGGCCCGGTCAAAATATCCATTTGCAGGAAATATTTCGAGAAAGTTAATACAATTCTAATCAATGTCGTAGTTATCTTTTGATCAGGGCAACGGGCTGCTATCATCAGGATAATTGAATTTTTCATTTAAATGATACAACCCAGAGGTTCTGTAAAAAATGCAAATATAGTAATCGATCTGTAAGCGTTTGAAAAATAGGAAAAATTCAGGCAGTATGAGTAAGACGATGGCACTATTACAAATAAACTATTTGGCTGGACACTGGCATTATCACAATGAAATACAAAAGCCTGCTGGTGTGATAGCAGCCTAACCAATCTCTACGCCGCAGAAGTTTTCTCTTTGATCTGATTCAGACTGATCAGCAGGGCGCCAAGCTTGGCGTAATAAGCTGATAATGCAATTTGCTGGTTGTTATAGTTCTCAATCAACTGATCCAATTGTTTAAAAGCCGCCTTCTTAAATTCGTACCGTTCTAAAACAAATTCTTCGGGCGTGTTTAATGCTGATTTAATGGCATTTAATTTCACCTCGGCCGAGCGGAGCATAAATAAAGGCGGGACATTTTTATTTGCCTTCATTATGGAATTAACCTTTTTACTGTTCTTCTTCTCGTACCGGAGGATAAAGAAAATGATAACAACACCTGCTATCAGAAATAAATAAAAGATGTTCATAGTCTACCGTAAATATTAGGTCCAAAAAACTTAAACGGAAAAATTATATCGCTTATTCTTTTTACGATACCTGCGTGAAAGTAGTTGCAGCTATTTTAAAGAATATGTGGGTAGTTGATAGTTACTAAGTAATTGCAGATAAAGAGTTATATGAGGGGTTATACACTATGAACCATCAACTATTGACCATTGACTATGAACAATCAACCACTTATGGAATATCCCAGCCGGTTGTAGTATTTATTCCGCCATACGTATAATTTGCCAGGCCGGTTAGTGGCATGCCATTATAGTAAGCATAAAAGAAGGTTTTTAAGGGACTTCCGTTGATATTTATGGTTAAATGATCACCCGGTTTTGCAGCAAATGAATAATTGTACGCGCCGGTAACACCGGTCTGCGAATTAACCAACATCAACGAATCGGCAGGTGCCGGTAAGGTGGCGTGGCTAAGATATACTTTAACATCGTATATCGAATCGCTCGTCACCGATACACGTGCTAAACTACCGGTAACGTCGGCCGAATTTTGTTTTTTAAGTACGGTATTGATAACTTCAAGCGCCGGTACAGGAGTACTCCCATTAAGATAAACATAGGGTTGGGTTAAATTGAGTTTTAGTGTTTGGGTAGTTACTTGTAAAACCTGGTATTCCACGGTGCTGCCATCAGGATAAACTATATCCAGGTAAATGAAACCCTTATCAGTAGAAAGCGTGAAGGTTCCTTTAAGCGTAGTGCGCGAATCGGGCATAATATTTACGCCCGAGCTGCTATAAAATTGAAGAGCAGGTGCCGGTAAGCTTTGCGACGGCACTAAAGTGGCGCCCGTACTGTCAACTATCTTTGATGTCTCTATCGGGAACACCCAGGTTCCCCTTAGCTGTCCGTTGATGGCTGCAAGATCGGTACCTGTTATGTTTACATTTGTACCGGTGTCTTTCTTGCAACTGCTAAAAACAGCTGCAGAAATAAATAGAGCGAGTAAAAGCTTCTTCAATTTGCTGGTAAATTTGTATTAATCTTCAATCCTGAATACGACATCCGCGTTTAACTACAGACGGTGCCCGTTCATGATCTTTATACGTACAAAAAACCAGATAGTTACAATATATTAAAGGTTGTGAGGTTGATCTAAAACCTATAATTCGCGCATTTTTATATTGCGAAACGCGATTTTGTAGCCATGGTCCTGCAGAGAGATATGGCCCTTGTGGAACGTTGCAAAGGCTTTCCAGTCTTTAAACTTACTTTTGGCAACCAGTTCATTCCAGTTGGCATCCCAAAGATGTGTCTTCACTGTCTGCACGCCATTGAGCCAAAAAGTAAGCTCTCCATTTTTTAGGCGTATAACGGTATGGTTCCATTCGCCGGCAGGGTTTTCGGCTGCTTTTGCAGGTGTTACAATATCATAAAGCGAGCCCGCCAGGTGGTTGGGTTTTTTATTGTCCTCTGCCTTTTTATCATCAAGCAATTGGTACTCGGGGCCTGTTGTATAGGTGTTATCGTAGGCCTTATCTTCGTGCACAATAAACATAATGCCGCTGTTGCCTTCTTCAGCAATGTTCCAGTCTATTGAAAGTTCAAAATTCTCGTATTCCTTATCGGTTACTATATCACCCCTGCCCTCTTTTACTTTCGGGTCGAGTTGTATAACACCATCATTTACTCCCCATGCCGGCCCCACAGACGGTTTTAAATAGTTATGCCAGCCTTCGGTTGTTTTTCCATTGAACAACAAATGCCAGCCTTGTTTTTTTTCCTTCGGACTTAATTCATTGTTGGTTTTTGCCATCAGTTGCGAGTTTGGTTGTTTTGCTGTTGGACCCGGTTCGGTTTGCGCCATCAGGCAATTACCGATTGATAACAGTGCAAGCAGGCTAAGTAAGTTTTTCATAGATATGTTTAATGGGTTTATAAGGGTAAATGTAGAAAATTAAGCTATGATTAAAAGGAGAGGTTCGTAAAATTTATGATAGGCGGGCATCGACCGAAACCTTCCTGTTAAATAAATCCCTTAGGTGGTTTTCAGGATGGAAAGCGATTATTTTCTAAAGTGTCCGACCAATTATTTGCAGTAACGGTAAGATTTTTTTAAAAAAAATAGTTTTTTTAAAAATCCGATATATCTTTTCTGAAAAAAATCCTAAAATCTTTA
>JANYAB010000407.1 GCA_025355225.1 Bacteroidota bacterium | reverse complement strand
CGTTTTTACCAAGTACGAATACTGGTACCACTTTTTTAATGAGCTTAACCGGCGCCATATTCCTTTATATATTATTTCGGGCATATTCAGACCCAATCAGGTATTTTTTAAATGGTACGGCAGTCTGCACCGCAGGATGCTGAACTTTGTAACCCGGTTTTTTGTACAAGATGAGGGCTCCAGACAATTGCTGGAACAAATAGGCATAACAAATGTATCGGTTAGCGGCGACACTCGATTTGACCGTGTTTGGGCCAATGCACAGCAACCAAAATCATTCCCGCTGGTCAGTGAATTTAAGAATGGCCGCAAGTTATTTATCGCCGGCAGCACCTGGCCCGAAGACGAACAACTGGCAGCACAATTGGTTAAAGATTATCCTGACTGGAAATTCATATTTGCCCCGCACGAAATAACTGAAGAGAAGATCAATAAATTAATGAGCATTTTACCAATAAATTCAGTTGTAAGGTATTCTCAAATCTCAACACTAAAGTTGCCAGTCGCCGATCTGAGGATGTTAATCATCGACAACATAGGCATGTTATCATCCTTATACCAATATGGCGATATTGCTTACATAGGAGGTGGTTTCGGCGCCGGGATACACAATACACTTGAAGCCGCAGCATTTGGGCTGCCGGTAATTTTCGGACCGGATTACGACAAATTTAAAGAAGCCAGGGACCTTGCAGCACTCCAAGCGGGCTTTAGTATCAATGATGCAACTGACCTTAAGAAAACGATGTCCTTCTTAGTTGAGGATGAAAACCGATATCATTTGATCAGCAAAAAAATAAAGGAATATGTGAAGGAACATACCGGTGCAACTGAAACTATTATGGATTATTTAAGAAATCCTTAATATTGCCTGATATGGGCTTCCTACAAATCCCCGGTTTGGGCAAAGTGCATTTTCATGAGTATGGTACCGGCAATAAACCACTGCTGGCTTTCCATGGTTATGGCATGACGGGCCGACAATTCCATGTATTAGAAAAATCAATTTTAAAGGAATTCCATGTGTACGGCATTGATCATTTTTTTCATGGAGAAAGTGCATTAGATAATTGGACTGAAGATCAAATACTGAGCGGGATGCCAAAAAACATGCTGCGGGCCTATCTCGATGAATGGTTCAAAATGTATGGTAAACAGAGGGTATCGGTGATGGGTTATTCCATCGGCGCAAACATGGCATTAATATTGGCAGAAGAGTATCCCGACCTGATCGATGATATTATTTTAATGGCGCCAGACGGCCTGTCTGTTTACAAAGGTTTTCATTTTTTAATACATCAGCCTATTGGTAAATACTTTTTTAAACGGTCGACAAAAAGCAAATGGCTGACCCCTGCCCTGCTCAAAAATTTAAAAAAAGTCCACCTTATTGACGACAGTCTATATACCATTGCTTACAACGAGGTAGATACCCCAAAAAAAAGGCTTGATGTATATTATACCCTGAACCTGATGAAGCTATTAACGCCAGATGTAGGCAAAATTGTCAATTTAATTAATCAGTATAAAATAAGGTGCAGACTGATATTTGGGAAAGATGATAAATTATTCCCAAAATCGGCGGCGATGGCCTTTATCAGCCAACTGGACAATGCAGAAGTACACGAGGTTCCGTTGGGTCATTGGTTGGTTGTGCCCGCATTGGACGAGTATTTAGTAAATTTACCCGAATGATACCACAGCGCCGTAATGCATTTATTCACAAATTGTTTATGCCGTATTTGGCGTATAGGCTGCGTAAGTCATTTAACGTGCTAAAACATGACGAGGTCGAGATAATGCCAGGACATTCAATACTGCTGTTATGTAATCATTTTAGCTGGTGGGATGGATTTTGGGCCGGCCAATTGACACATACCTATTTGCACAAAGATTTTTATATCATGATGCAGGAGGATCATATTAAAAAGAGAATGTTTTTTAATCTTTTAGGAGGGTTCTCCATTAACCGCGAATCAAAAGAGGTGATACAGTCTTTACAATACGCCGCAAACCTGCTCGAAAATCCTAACAACCTGGTTACCGTTTTCCCACAGGGTGCATTGGTATCCAATCATGCTGAAGAAATAAATATTGAACGCGGCGTTGGCTATATTGTAAAAAAGATAAAAGGAAATTGCCAGATTATCTATTATTCGGCATTTATCGAATATTTTGAGAGCCTGAAGCCTTCCGTATATTTTCACTTTTTAAATTGCGGCACCAACCACAATTTTGATTACGAGAGCGTAAAAGCGTTGATAAACGAACATCACAAAAAAGCGCTTAAAAAGCAGATCGATGTGGAGCATTGATTGATTTGAAGGCGAGATGATTTGAAAATGTGCTAATTTGAAGATTTGAAAATTAAAAAAACAAGTGATTTTCAAATTGTTAAATTGAACGGGGCAATTTGATGATTATAAAACTAAACAAGCAATTTTCAAATTAGCACATTTTCAAATCATCAAATTATTACATGATCCGCAATAAAAAGAATTTCATTATCCATTGGTTACTTCATAGCTATAGCCTTTGGATGGTGAAGCGCCACTTCCACGAACTTATATTTAACCAGGTTGAGATTGATCCTGACAGGTCGGTTTTATTGGTAGCTAATCATTTTAGTTTCTGGGATTCGTTGATCTTATATTGCATCAGTAATAAATTGCTGAAGAAAAAATTCCATGTAATGGTAAGGGAGGATACAACTGTACATCTGAATTTTGTAGTATATGGCGGCGCTTTTACGGTGAACAAAAACTCCCGAAAAATGCTGGAGTCGCTGGATTATGCGGCGCAATTGCTTCATGATCCACAAAATTTAATACTTATATTTCCGCAAGGAAAACTTTATTC
>JANYAB010000400.1 GCA_025355225.1 Bacteroidota bacterium | reverse complement strand
GGAGGATGTGCTTAGCGGTAAAACCAAATTATTGTATGTTGCACCCGAATCACTTACCAAACAGGAGAACGTAGACTTTTTACGTTTGAATCAGGTGTCATTTGTAGCGGTTGACGAGGCGCATTGTATCTCTGAGTGGGGGCACGATTTTAGGCCTGAATATCGAAAAATAAGGCAGGTGATCAGTAATATAGGTGACAATATTCCAATAATAGCCTTAACAGCAACGGCAACACCTAAAGTTCAGCAGGATATTCAAAAAAACCTGCAAATGAACAATTCAACGGTATATAAGTCATCTTTTAACCGCTCAAACTTGTTTTATGAGGTGCGTGCGAAACGCAACGTAATTAAAGAGATCGTTAAATTTGTTAAGCAAAATACGGGTAAATCGGGAATCATATATTGCCTTAGCCGTAAAAAGGTAGAGGAAGTTGCTGAAGCGCTGACACTTAATGGTGTCAAGGCCTTACCATATCATGCCGGGTTAGAATCAAAGACAAGGGCCGATACGCAAGACAAATTCCTGATGGAAGATGTGGATGTTATAGTAGCTACCATAGCCTTTGGTATGGGTATTGACAAACCAGATGTAAGGTATGTGATACATCATGACATGCCAAAAAGCATGGAGGGCTATTATCAGGAAACTGGTCGCTCGGGGCGTGATGGAGGTGAAGGGGTTTGCGTTGCTTTTTACTCAGAAAAAGATATTGATAAACTTCAGAAATTTATGAAGGATAAGCCGGTATCTGAACGCGAGATCGGTACACAGATATTAAAAGAAGTGATAGATTATGCGGAATCGGCAGTTTGCCGCCGTAAACAGCTGCTTCATTATTTTGGCGAAAATTTTAACGAGGCCGGATGTAATAATATGTGCGACAACTGCTGTGCACACAAAGAACACTTTGACGGTGAAGAACATCTGCATAAAGCATTAAGCCTTGTTAAACAATTGGGCGAAAAATTTGATGATTTCCATATCATTAGTGTTTTAATGGGTGTGGATAATCCGCAAATACACAACTACGGGCATCATTTACTTGATTCTTTCGGCTCAGGTAAAGAGCAGGGCGAAAACTTATGGAATTCCTTGATGAGACAAGCTTTGCTGAATAATTACCTGTCAAAAGATATTGACCAGTATGGCCTGTTGCGTTTGACCAAAGCCGGCAATACTTTCCTGGATAATCCGCACAGTATACGCTTTGTGATGAACAGGCCGATGGGGGCCACAGATGATGATGATTCTGAAGATGGACCAAGGCAGGGCGGCAGCGCTTTAGATACGGAATTGCTGCAAATGCTTAAGGATTTGCGTAAAAAGATCGCCAAACAAAAAGGATTGCCTCCTTTTGTGATATTTCAGGATCCTTCACTTGAGGAAATGTGTACGCATTACCCTATCAATACAGAAGAACTGAAACAGATATCCGGAGTAGGAGCAGGTAAAGCTTTAAAATTCGGAGGGCAGTTTACCGATCTTATTAAAAAATATGTTGAGGACAATGAAATAGACCGTCCGATTGATATGGTGATCAAGAGCGCAGCTAATAAATCTGCGCTTAAAGTTTATATCATTCAGAATATCGACCGGCACCTGAACCTCGAGGATATTGCTGCATCTAAAGGTTTAAGCTACGAGGAAATTTTGCGCGAGGTGGAATCTATCGTAAACTCAGGTACCAAGCTCAATCTCAACTATTTTATTGATGAAGTGATTGACGAGGACAGGCAGGAGGAAGTGTTTGATTACTTCAGAACAGCCGAAAATGACTCCATAGACGAGGCCCTGGTTGAATTGGGTGCAGATGAATATACCCGCGAAGAAATGCAATTGATGCGGATAAAATTCATGTCTGAATTAGGGAATTAAGCGCAAAGCTTTGTATAAATTTGAAAGGCAGAGTGATCATTCTGCCTTTCTCCGTTTATACCGCTCAAAATCTCAACTATTACATTTTATAATAAGGTGTATGTGTATCCAAAAATTGTTTTTCGGTATTCGTCCAGTTGTTATTTACCGCCGTCCTTTCGTTGAATAGATCTGTATTTGTTTGGTTGAATGTATTGACTGCGGTATTTATATCATTCACGGCCTTGTTGTAGATATCTACATCCTGTTGTGTCCTTTGGTTAGCTGCTTTTGCGTCCATGGCAATTTTGAACTTATTAAAATTCTCTTCCTTCAAATAATAATCGGTAATTACGGGTATCTCTGTTTCCGATTCGCTTTTGTAAAAAGCGAGTGCTTGCTTGCACGACTCAGTTAGTGAGGCGTCATTGTCAAATGCCTGCAATGTATCAAGCACCTTAAGCCCTTCAATAGCATATTTACCGAGGGCGTTTCGCACCTGCTCGATTTTCGTTACATTCTTTTGGTTAATAGCCTCCGCAAGCTGGCTATCTTCCCAATTACATTTGAAAAACAAAAGATACACCTTGTCATGATATTTAGCCAGCTTACTTGTAATCTCCATCTTTTCGCTCAGTTCTGATGTTTGCGTAACTAATGTCACATTATATTTGGCGGCAAAACTTTTTTCCGCCCTGCTCATTCTTTCATTGCCAACTTTTAACGTGTCATTTGTCGCTTGTTGCAGCAGCAGGTAAGCCTGCATTTCATCGTAGCTCCGTTCAGCTATGTCTTCCATATTTACAATATGGGCATAGTCTTCATTAAATATTTTGTAGCAAAGCTGTACAAAAGTGAGGCTGCTTTGGCGCAAAGAATTATCCCCATTATACGCCGGGAGATAATTGATCAAATTTTGACAGGTAAGTATGGTTTCAACCGCCTGGTCGCGCATTTTTTCGATCTTTCTTTTGCGGTTGCTGTGGGCAGCGGCGCTTATGTAGGCCATATAGGCCTTGTCCATATTTGTTACCGGGTTGCTGATGGAGTTCATATAAGTGCCCGGATCAGACGCCGGGTCTTGCCCTTTGATAGTTTTTATTTCGAAATTTATAATAGTAAACACCAGCAAAGAGTAAATTACTGACTTTTTCATCTGAGTTATAATTTTTTTGAATATAATTATTAAGGTTTTAATTTAGCAAGCACATCGTAGGCAATATTTATATAAGCATCGGTCGCCACCTGCCGGCTGAATTCTTCGTTCAGCTCTTTGAGATCACTGTCTTCCTGCATCCTGGCCATTTCATACTGGTTGTTACGTACGGTGAATTTTTTTGATCCTGCGTTAGAAGCAACTATATTATTGTCATTCCTTTCGCCCGGTTGAATATCGGCAATCGCATCATTTAAATTAAGGGATACATCCTTTGCCACTTTTTGCTGTTTTGAATAAACGATGAATTTCTTTACCTCTTGAAAAAATTTATTGGTGTCAATTTCAGTCTGCACACTTTCAGCCAAAGTTTTAATGGGCAGCGGAGCATTAGGGGTATAATATTTATTGGCGCCAATTTCGGTTGGACGAAGAGCATAAGGCTCGCCGGCTTCTTTTGTTGTATAAGCATCCAGAATATCAGGCAACACAATGTCAGGCTGTACGCCTCTAAATTGCGCCGTGGCGCCAGTAATCCTGTATAGCTTGCTTATGGTGACTTTCAAATAATTTTCGGTCTGCTTTTGCGCATAATTCTCAGGATTAACAGCTGTGTCCATCGGCAAAACAACCTGCATGGTACCCTTGCCGTAAGTGGCTGACCCGATAATAACGGCCCTGTTATAATCCCGTAAGGTACCCGCAAGCAGCTCAGATGCCGAAGCGCTATGCCCGTTTACCAATATTACCAACGGGCCATCGTATATGGTGCCACGATTTACATCCTTTATGGTACCTACTTTTGCATCCCGGCTTTTTTCTTGAGCGACTGGGCCTGCATCGATAAAAATACCCGCGAGTTCGGTAGCCTCATGCACTGAACCCCCGCCATTGTAACGAACGTCAAGAATAAGCCCGTCTATATTTTCTTTCTTCAGCTTTAAAATTTCACGACCCACATCGTTTGCACATCCGTTAAGACCATTGTTCCCGGTTTCCCAGTCCTCATAAAAAGCCGGCAGATAAATATAACCTATACTGTGGGTGCCTTTAAGAATAAAGCTTTTTACCCTGTCCTCATCCTTATCAGTTGCCAATTCTTTTTCTAACGAAACCTGCACCTCCGAGCCGTCTGCTTTTTTTACGGTGAACAATACCTTTTTATGATTGCTTTCGTCCATCAGGGTGCCAAATTCGTGTACGGTTATGTCAGAAACGTCAACCGTTTGGCTTCCTTCCCACTGCACACCGATAAACTTGTCACCTTTGTTCAATTTGCCGCTTTTAAATGCGGCGCTGCCGGGTTCCAGGTTATCAATAAGCACCCCGCCATTTTTATCCGCTTTCATTTTAAAACCAAATTGAAATGGCTGGCGACCCAGTGCACTTTCAAAATTTTCTTTTTCTTCGGGCGGGAAAAACTCGGTATGCGGATCGAAGCACGAAGCAATAGTTTCGCAATAGAGATTGCCCACATATTGTACTATACCGTAAGGGCTTTGCAATATGTAGTTGATCTTTCTTTTTAAGGATGAAATACTTCTTTTTCGCAATACAAGTATTACACTATCGGCATACCTTTTCTGTTTTTCAGGTGTAAACGATTTGAAATTGCCGGTTACATCATCGGCCAGTTCATCAAGTGCGTTAGCTTTTATTTTTTTGCGCAGCTTTAACCGCATGTCAGTAAGCGAGGCCGGATAAGAAGTGTCTTCAGCTACAGTAAACTTTTCCGGGGTATAAAAGTCAAATTGTTTGTTACCAATATCATTGATCAGTGAATCAGCCTGGCGAAGGCGTTCACGATAAATATTTATGAAAAGAGTGAGATATTCCGTTTTTCGATGTTTTATTTCATTATCGAGCGTTTTTGTATATGTTCTGAGCCTGATGATATCATTCTTTGTGAAAAAAATTCTGTCCCCATCAGTTCTGTCAAGCATACCCGTAAATACATTTGCCGAAAATACATCGTTTACAGGCCGTGGGTCTACATGGAATTTGTTGACCATACGTGTAACCACAAAAGCCTGATCAGCGATTTTATCAGTTGTCGTTTGGCAATTTGATAAAAGCGGGGCAATGATAAAGGCGATCAGTGCAGATATGATTTTTTTCATGCAAAACGGATGCTGCATGTAAAATAATAAGGATGCACGAAATAAAAAAATAAATTCGGTTGATTCAATGAATATGACTTACGCTTGTTATTGCCGCGGGACTCACAGAAAAACGCGCGGATTTAACTGATTAGGGCGATATTTGGGTCCGGTGGAATAATTGCAAAAGTTAACCGATTAATTTTTCTTAAACTCCAAATAATCCAAATTCATATTTCCATTCGCAACAATATGTATGGTAAGCACGTGAATGCCCTTTTTGAGTTTGAGGGTGGTTAACGGGTCTGTTTTATTCCAGTGATGCCATTGACGCCACTTCACCGTGTCGCGGTCATCATGTGTAGAAGCTATTTTTAGCCGACCTGCTATTTCTTTGCCATCCAGATCAAGTGAGATGAGCCCATCCCAATTAGAGGTGTACATCAGCCCTACATTATAAGTCGCAGACTCATTTACATTTACCGTGTATTTGATCCATTCGCCGGGCACAGTCCATCCAACATACAACTTACCCATATCGCGGGGAACTTTATTGTACGGGTTATCATTTATATTGTCTGTTTTAGTATAAGAAATATCCACACCTTCCTTCATGCGAAATTCGTTTAGAAAAGTTCCGTTTGCCGGATTAAGTTTGCCGCTTCCGTTGTTAATGCTGTCCGAATCGTGGTAAGCAACTCCTTCGCCGCCTTCGTTATAAAACTCGCATTCAATCCTTCCGGGGATTTGCTGTATTTTGTTTTGCCAGGGTTTGCCAGAATTAGTAGTTTGACAAAGAGAAGAATGGGTAGAAAAAGCTATAACGATTAGGGCAAACAGGAGGGGTTTCATTGTTTAAAATTATGATTTTTTAAGTTGAAAGCATATAGTCGAAAGCTAAAAGATTTTCAGTGGGGAATTTTAATGTGCTTCAGCTTTGGCCTTACTTAGATATAATCTTAAACTCAGTCCTCCTGTTCTTGCTGCGGTCTTCTTCCGAGTCGTTTGACGCAACTGGTTGCGTTTTACCATAACCCTTAAATACCAGTCGGTCTGCAATAACTCCGTTTGCGATTAAGTACTGGTAAACGGCTTTTGCCCTGTTTTCAGAAAGTGTTTGGTTAAGCTGATCGTTACCGACATTATCTGTGTGCCCTGATATTTCGATTTTAACGGTTGGATTTACGCTCAAAAAGTCCATTAACTTTTGCAGTTCGGGCTTTGATTCAGCTTTAATGTCAAACCTATTGGTGTCGAAAAATATATTCTTTAATATCACCTTGTTACCCACTTCAATGGGCTGCAATAGTACCGCGATATCAAAGGGTTTTTTATCTTCATGACCGATAAGCGAAAAATTAGCTGAATAAAACAAATATCCGTTTTTCGAAATATTTAGGCCGTAGTTTCTACCAGTTGTTAACGTCGCCAGGAAATCGCCCTCCTCAGGGCTGCTATAATCCTGGTAAACAGGTATATCTTTCTCAAGGTCTACTATTTCGACGGCAGCTTCAAGTGGCTGTTTTGTTATAATGTCGTTTACAGTGCCTTTTACGTAGGTTACCCTGCGCGGTCGTAAGTTTGCTGGGAGTTCGAAAGTATAAATATCAAACCCACCCAACCCATCGAGGTTATTAGAAGAAAAAAATGCTTCGGTGCCATTTGCAGTTAGTGTGAGCCCATTCTCGTCGCCGCTCGAGTTGATGGGATATCCCAGGTTGGTCGGTTTTTGCCATTTGCCGTCCTTGCCTAAACGGCTGACAAATAAATCCTTACCACCCATGCCGGGCCAGCCGTCCGAACAAAAGTAAAGAGTGCTGTCATCAGGATGGATGAATGGCGACTGTTCATTAAAAGAAGTATTGATATTAGGCCCCAGGTTCTCTGGCTCCGACCATCCTTTATCCGATAAGGTTGATTTCCATATGTCGTAACCGCCATAGCCGCCTTTGCGGTTACTTACAAAGTAAAGGGTCCGCCCGTCGGCGCTTATCGATGGCTGGGATTCCCATCCTGAAGTATTGATCGGTGGACTAAGGTCGAATGGTTTACTCCAATCATCACCCTTTTTTTGAGCTATGTATATGTCACATCGACCAAGGCCATCCGGGCGGTTGCACCCAGTAAAAAACAACACTTTCCCATCCTGGGATATGGATTGAGCGCCTTCGTTATATTGGGGGGTGTTAATTCTGTCGCTCAAATAGGTAGCTGTTTGCCATTTGCCATCTATTTTAACACTTTTATAAAAATCTTCGTTGTTGTTGATTTTCCGTGTAAATATCAATGTGCTTTCGTCGGCAGTGATCGTAGGAAGATATTCATCATCGGCAGTGTTGATTTCAGAACCAATGTTTATAGGTTTAAAGGGCACAGGATGTTGCAGGGCATTTAAACTAAAATTACAATCATTTAAAAGCTTCTGACCCATAAATATACTTTGCGCCGACAAATTATCATAGGTTAAGTATTTTTCAAGGTGTTGTTTCGCTTCAGTGTATTCTGCCAGGTGGAGTTCGCAATCACCGACTTTATAATAAACAGACCGGTTAAATTCAGGGTCAAGATTAACTACCTGGTGGTATTGATCAATAGCAGCTTTGTATTGCCATTTTAATCGATAAATATCAGCTAATTGGCTATGCGCCTCAATAAATTTCCCATCTTCATTTATGGCCTTTTGCAATTGAGCTATGGCCTCATCATAAAGATGGTCATCGAGGCTTTGATTGGCGAGCGCAAAATATTTGATAGCTTCTTTGTCATTAGTTGAATATTGCCTTTGCTGGGCGTATAGTAAAGAAGATAGAAATAGAAATATAAAAAAGAAAGAAACTTTCATCGTAGGTAATACGATTTTATGTACCCGAAGTTACACTTTTTAAGGGATATTCAAATATTTGTGTGTCTGCAATGATATTTCCCATTGGGGATTATTCATTACATAATTCACAATAAGTGGTGTCATCTCCTTTGATCTCGACCACTCGGGCTGTAAATATAATCTGCAGTCGAGACCAACTGATTTTGCTTGTTGCTCTGCCCATGCAAAGTCGGAACTGTTAAATACTATAACCTTAAGCTCATCGGCATGTTCTGCAACGCCTTTAAGCGGTGCTTTAAATTTTTTCGGAGAAACACATATCCAGTCCCATTTGCCCGAAAGCGGGTAAGCGCCCGATGTTTCAATAAACGTTTTTATGCCTTTTTGCTGAAGTTGTTCAGTTAAATGATCAAGATTATACAATAGCGGCTCGCCGCCTGTAACTACCACGGCCTTTGAAGGGTATTTTAAAGCGTTTTCAACGATCTGCGCTGTTGCAGTGAGTGGATGCAACTCAGCGTCCCAGCTTTCTTTTACATCACACCAATGGCAGCCTACATCGCAGCCGCCTAAACGGATAAAGTAAGCGGCTTTGCCGGTGTGATATCCCTCTCCCTGTATTGTGTAAAACTCTTCCATTAAAGGAAGTAACGTGCCATCTTCCGGAACCTGGTGTGCCATAATTAAGCCGCAAATTTACCCTTTTAAGCTGAAAGCAAAAAGTATTTGAGACGAAAGGATAAAGGCGAAAGGCAAAAGGTCAGAAGCGAAAAGGCAAAAACCTTCAAAATTCATTTATCCCCTTCACCTTTCACCTTTATCCTTTCACCTTTCTTTTCACCTTTTTGTTTCTTTCTTATCATTATTTACGCATTTGTCTTTATTATTTGAGTAATTTTTTATAGTATTACTTAAAATTCACGCTATGAAGAAACTCTACCTTCCGGTTATACTTTTGGTGCTGATTTGTTTTTCATCGTGTGTTGACGTAGAAGAACATTATGACTTTAAGGCTGATGGCTCGTGCAAGGTAGCCTATAGTTTTGATATGAGCCGTGCGGTGTCTGTTCTGATGAACCTGATGTCGGATTCGGTAAAAGCAACTCCCCAGTTTGCGATTGTAAAAGATACAACGCTTAATTTTTTTAGTGCCTTGCCCGATAGCACACAGCAAAAGATGACACCTGACGAAATAAACCTGGCAAAAAACAGCAATTTGTCTGTACAAATGAACCTCCAAAAAAATCTGATGAAAATAAGCATTGGCCATCAGGCTAAAGATGCAGCCGATCTGCAATATTATTTACGAAATATTTCAAAAATAGAATCGCACAGTAGCTTAAATAAGGTAGCAAAAAATAATAGCGGTGTAAAGGGGTTTGATGCCCAGCAACTAATTGGCGGACAGGATTATTATGCTTATGAGGTAACGCCCCATAAATTCTATCGTATTGTGGATAAAACGAAATTTAACGCTTTCTTGAAAAAAACCCAATCAACTTTTGCAATGGCCAAAGCAATGCTGATAGAAATGCCTTATAAAGTGATCCTGAATTTTGCTAAACCAATAAAAAAAGTAAATAATAAAAGAGCCGTATTATCTGCCGATAGAAAACGGGTTATCCTTCAAACAAATATGGATGAGATCATAAAAAACCCATCGGTAATGGACTTGAAGATCGACTTTTAAAAATATATGAAATGGTATAAAATACCCGGGATTCAGAACAACGGGCAACCATTTATAAAACGGGTAAAAGCGGGCGGTAAAACAATTTGCCTGGTAGGTTTTGAAAATCAGATATTCGCATTAGCAGCAAAATGCCCGCATGCCGGAGGCAACCTTGCCGCGGGATGGTGTAAAAACGGAAAACTTATTTGCCCGGTTCATCGTTATTCATACAACTTACAAACAGGTAAAGGCAGCGAGGGGCAAAACGACTACATAAATACTTACCCTGTCGAAATAAGGGATGGTTCAATTTATGTTGGGATCAATTCATTTTGGGAAAAGATTAAGCAAGCATTTAAATGATGAGTACAATTGAGATCGATTTTCTAACTACAGACTTTTATAAGGCTATTAGTTTTCAAAATGAAGAAACTCCCGATTTTACCCCGCTGAAAATATTATTTTATGGTAGCGGAATATTGGTAAACAACAGCTTCAGCAAGCCCATAACCTTTACAGCCGAATCATTTATACAGGCCATGGAATCACAGGTTGCATCAGGCAACATGTCACAATTTTTGGAGCGTGAGATCCATGCAAAAACGGAGATATTCGGTAAAGTGGCCCAACGTATAAGTGTGTACGAGTATAATTTTGCCGACCACGAATTACAGCGACTCCCGCGCGGAATAAATTTTATTCAATATATACAAGTTGAGGGTAACTGGCGCATTACATCAATGGTTTGGAGTGATGAAAATGAAAGCCACTTGATTCCGGAGGAGTATTTGCGTTAAGTTAATTAGCCCGATATTAGATTTACGAAGTTTCTAAAACTTCGTAAATCTTCATGGATATACTTCTTTATTAGCCGAAGCCAAAGTATTCTTTAGCAAACCTATAATAGTCATTAACCCAACGCCGCCCGGAACAGGGGTGATCCAGGATGATTTTGGTGCCACATTTTCAAAATCAACGTCACCATATAACTTGTAGCCGGATTTGGTAAGGGTAGACGTTTCGCGATTCATCCCCACATCGATCACAATTACTCCTTCTTTGACCATATCAGCAGTAATAAAATTCTTTTTACCGATGGCGACAATCAGGATATCAGCCTGTGAAGTGAAGTTTTTAATATCGGGTGTACGGCTATGGCAAATGGTGACTGTACAGTTGCCCGGCTGTGCATTACGTGCCATTAATATGCTTATAGGCGAGCCCACAATGTTGCTGCGTCCAACAACTACACAATGTTTGCCGGTAGTATCAATGCCGTATTCCTTTAGCATCAAAGTAATGCCATAAGGTGTAGCCGGGATGAACGAAGGTAAGTTGCGCTGCATACGGCCCAAATTGATAGGGTGGAAGCCATCCACATCCTTGCGATAGTCTATTTTCTCGGTTACCTTCTCCGGATCGATATGTTTTGGCAGGGGCAGCTGAACGATGATGCCATCAATACCCGCATCTGCGTTTAGCTCGGCTACTTTGCTCAGCAGCTCATCCTCGGTTACATCATTTTCATAGCGCACCAGTGATGATTTGAAACCTACGTTTTCGCAATTACGCATTTTGCTGGCCACATAAGTCTCACTGCCGCCATCATGGCCAACCAAAACCGCAACAAGGTGCGGCTGGCGACCGGTTCGCTCTAAAATTTTGGCAGCTTCTTCAGCTATTTCAAGCTTTAGCTTTTTTGATACGTATTTTCCGTCGAGTAAATTCATGCCCCTAACCCCTAAAGGGGAATTGTTTTTTAAATTAATATTTTAACCCGTCATACTTCCCCCTTCAGGGGGTCAGGGGGCTAATCCAATTTTAGCACCGCCATAAACGCAGATTGCGGTATCTCTACGTTGCCCACCTGGCGCATGCGTTTTTTACCCTTTTTCTGCTTTTCCAAAAGCTTGCGTTTACGGGATATATCACCGCCATAACACTTGGCTGTAACATCCTTGCGTAAGGCTTTAACCGTTTCGCGGGCAATGATTTTGGCGCCGATAGAAGCTTGTATAATAATTTCGAATTGCTGGCGTGGTATTAACTCCTTCAGCTTTTCGCATATTTTTTTACCGAAATCGTAAGAGTTGCTGCGATGTATCAGTGATGACAAGGCATCAACTGGCTCGCCATTTAAACGTATATCCAAGCGCACCAGGTCTGATTGCCGGTAGCCTATTTGGTGATAATCAAACGAAGCATATCCTTTTGATATGGTTTTCAGCTTATCATAAAAATCAAACACAATCTCGCCCATTGGCATCTCAAACGTTAATTCAACACGGTCAGAAGTTAGATATGACTGATTGGTGATGCTGCCCCGCTTTTGGATACATAGTGACATTACAGGCCCTACGAATTCTGATTTAGTAATGATAGTCGCTTTAATATAAGGCTCCTCCACAAAATCAAGCTTGCTTGGGTCGGGAAGGTCGGAAGGGTTGTTTACATGCAATTCAACGCCTTTGGTGGTATAGGCTTTGTAGGATACGTTAGGGACTGTGGTGATCACCGTCATGTCGAACTCGCGTTCCAGACGTTCCTGGATGATCTCCATGTGCAGCATGCCCAAAAATCCGCAACGGAAACCGAAACCTAATGCTGCCGACGATTCCGGTTCAAAAACCAGGGATGCATCGTTCAACTGCAATTTGGCCATCGAGTCGCGAAGTTCCTCGTACTCATCTGTATCCACCGGGTAAATACCGGCAAATACCATTGGCTTTACTTCTTCAAAACCCTGGATGCCACTGGCGCATGGACGGTCGACACGGGTAATGGTATCACCCACTTTTACCTCGCGTGCTTCTTTTATCCCTGATATAATATAACCAACATCGCCTGTTTTTATTACATCTTTGGGCAACTGGTTCAGCTTAAGCGTACCTACTTCATCTGCATTATATTGTTTTTCGGTAGCAAAAAATTTCACTTTGTCGCCTTTGCGGATCTCGCCATTCACTACCTTAAAATAGGCCACAATACCCCTGAACGAATTAAAAACCGAGTCGAATATTAGTGCTTGTAATGGAGCAGACGGATCACCGACAGGAGGAGGGACCCGTTTAACGATCGCCTTCAGGATATCATGCACACCCATCCCAGTTTTACCTGAAGCCTCAAGTATTTCCTCACGCTTGCAACCGATCAGTTCAACGATTTGATCTTTCACCTCCTCGGGCATAGCGCCCGGCAGGTCCATTTTATTCAATACCGGGATAATCTCCAGGTCGTTCTCCAATGCTAAATATAAGTTGGATATAGTTTGAGCCTGTATCCCTTGTGCTGCATCCACGATCAGCAGAGCGCCTTCGCAGGCCGCGATTGATCTGGAAACTTCATAAGAAAAGTCGACGTGGCCCGGAGTATCGATAAGGTTGAGAATGTATTTCTGACCATCCAGTTCGTAATCCATCTGGATGGCGTGACTCTTAATGGTGATGCCCCTTTCGCGTTCCAGGTCCATATCGTCTAATAACTGGGCCTGTGCATCGCGCTGCGAAATAGTATTGGTATACTCCAGTAAACGGTCGGCAAGCGTACTTTTACCGTGATCGATATGCGCTATAATACAAAAATTACGAATGTGCTCCATTGAAGCGCAAAAGTAGGGTTTTTGGGTGGATAATAAAAGCTGCCCTAAAGGATTAATGGTGATGGTTCCATTGCCGCGTTTCTATTATACGCACACTGAAATTGAAGCAAAAATGGACGCCTGCGCCGTATTGAAATTTTGATATTAATCGTAACGCACAGGAAGTTTAAAATGTGGTATTATCAATGCCAAAGCCATGCCAACTAATAATGCGAACAGATAAACATAACCAGTTTTCGGGTAAGTAATTACGTATTCGTCGTCTTCCTTTCTAACTGTGACCTGGCTATACGTTGCGACTTCCTTTTCCTTTTTTATTGTTTTTTGAAGGTTTTTAGTGTTATCTGTTGCAACTGGCAGATTCAATTGATTTGCCGTGTTTCCGGACCGATTATAAACGCTGACTAGTTTGTTTAGGAAATCTTTCCCCTTTCCTATAGAGGGCGTGATGAGACTTAATTCTATGATTTTACGGTCCTCACCAACAAAATTGGCGTTAAGGTTATTATAATATTCTTCTAATAGTTGATCGGGCTGATTAAACATCAGCGTAACCGGGGCAATTTTTTCCTTGAAAGCAGGCCCTTTCACAACTGTGAATTTAGCAAAAGAATAATATTTAACGGGTTTGTTAAATGATAAATCCATTAACACATTATCCTGATTGATTTGATATTGTTGATTATTAAGTACGGTTACTACAACCTGTGTTGATGAATCAACGGCACGATATTTTGGAAAGATTAATTTAAAGGGTAGTGAGGCCTCATTTAACTCGGTTTGCTTAAATAATTCTTTATGATAATATCTTACCATCGGCAACTGATCAATTACTTTCCGAATTAAAAACTTTGATTTAATGTCCCGAATGGCCTCTTCAGGATATTGATTGTCATTAAGCACTATCCGGGTTGTAATCTTGTAGGAGCGAGGGATAAAAATCAAATAAGCCGATGCTGCCAAAAGGAAAAATAATACAAAACCGACAAGCCAATACCTGTTTCGAAGGTATTTATTA
>JANYAB010000399.1 GCA_025355225.1 Bacteroidota bacterium | reverse complement strand
CTGCACTTTTAAACACGTCATTCAATATCTTTTCCAGGGCGCCCTGGTGGGTACTCGCAATGACGTGGTGGTATATAGGGTTCGAAGCTGGAAACTTCAAACAGCGGGCACTTTATTGAATAATTTGTAGCATTACTATATCGTTGTTCGTATAGTATACTAAACCCCAATACGACATGAAATTTTATAATTTGCTAATTGCACTTTTCGTTTTTTCCTGTCTTGCTTCGTGCAAAAAATCCGGCGACTCCGGCCCGGTTACATTGGTTGCAAAATGGCGCCTGCTAAATGACTCGACTGCTTACGGTGGGCCATTAGCATCACCCTTAATTAAAAAAAATTACGTTGGCGTTCCGGGTGATTATTTTGATTTCCGTGCCGATGGGAAGCTTTATATTAAAGAAGGCGCCAAATATGATACTTTAGCTTATAATACTACAGCTGGCGATTCTGTTATCATCAATCGTTTTAATTATGACAACTACCCAAGTGTTATTAAGCCGCTCACCGCAAATAACGCCGCCATTTATAGCACTTTCATGGTTTTCGAAATTTATTACTTTAGAAAGGTAAATTTAAAAAGGTAACCTACTTACTTTCCAAAACTAAGTCTTTACTATAAAAAATCGATTGTTCGTGTCCCTGCAGGGGGCTATTGTAGAGTACCTTGCATTTTAGTGCAGTCAACGGCGCAGGTTCTCCTATAGAAGATCCGGCCGATACAGAAAAATTTAAAATTTGGTGAAAATAGATTTACATTTATTGTACTTCTTTAACCTTATTCTGAATTTTAGAGCGATGACACAACCAAAAACAATTGTCCATCTTCTAACACCCGGGGAAATTGCTGGTCCCCAAGACAAAACCCCGGCAGCACAACTTACTTATCACGGTGGGCCGTTACTCACCAATGTTCAGGTTGTATTGGTGTTTTGGGGTGCTACCTGGACACAGTCTGCCCAAAGCCCCTTGATACACCAATTGAATCAATTCTTTGATTTTATTCTGACGAGTGCCTACATTAACCTGCTGGCTGAGTATAGCGCGCCGGGACAGGCAGTTGGGCATGGCAGCCGTATCGGCACGTTTACAATTGCTGATTCTGAACCTGGTGGCGGGATGGGGAGAGTGACTGATGCTGAGATCCAACAGTCACTTAAAAATTGGATTGCCAATGGGACAATATCACCAACAAGCAACAATACCCTGTACTTTGTTTATTTAGCTCCAAACATAATTTCTTTTGACGGTTTTGGTTTCCAATCTTGTGCAGACATTGATGGGATATGTGGTTATCACAATCAGATAGATAAAAGTATTTTTTATGCCGTAGTGCCATTTGTAACATGCGCCGGATGTTCATTTGGTCAGATGATCGATACATTTACTAAAATCAGCAGCCACTTATTGTGCGAAGCGATAATTGATCCGTGTTCAGATGCCTGGTTTGACGACACCGCGCCTAACAATGAGATTGGCGATATCTGTAATGCTACTGTCCAGAAATTTGGAGATTTTACCATTCAGGCTGAATGGTCCAATGGCGCCAATGCATGCCTTTTTAGGCCCAGATACGAGGCAGCATTCCAGGCCAATACCGGCAATCTGTGGTCGGTTGGGGCAGATAACCATGACGATTGGCAACTCGGGATGATGGTGGGCACCAGTCCATCAATCGCAGCCTTGCCCGGGGGAGGCTATGTGGTGGCATTTCAGGCCAACACCGGCAATCTTTGGACTGCAGGGGCTGACAACCACGGTGATTGGGGCCTGGGAATGATGGCCGGAACGAGCCCTTCCATCGCAGCGTTACCCGATGGAGGTTATGAAGTGGCTTTTCAGGCTAACACCGGCAATCTTTGGACGGTTGGGGCAGAAAATCATGGAGATTGGCAAGTCGGGATGATGGCTGGCACAAGCCCCTCCATCACAGCGTTGACCGGCGGTGGCTACGAGGTAGCTTTCCAGGCCAACACTGGCAATCTTTGGACTGTTGGAGAGGACTACCATGGCGACCGGAAGGTCGGGATGATGGCCGGCACGAGCCCCTCCATCACAGCGTTATCCGACGGTGGCTATGAGGTGGCTTTCCAGGCTAACACCGGCAACCTTTGGACGGTAGGGGAGGATAACCATGGCGACTGGGAGGTCGGGATGATGAAGGGCACAAGCCCCTCTATCACAGCGTTATCCGATGGAGGCTATGAAATGGCTTTTCAGGCCAACACCGGCAATCTTTGGACGGTAGGCGCTGACAACCACCGCGACTGGTTGCTCGGGATGATGGCCGGCACGAGCCCATGCATCGTGAACTTGCCAAGCGGCTACGAGGTGGCATTCCAGGCCAGCACAGGCAATCTGTGGACTGTAGGGACGGACAACCGCGGTGACTGGGAACAGGGGATGATGGCTGGCACGAGCCCGGTTCTTGCAGGGTGAACTTCGTTCATACACCCTAAACAGGCGGCACATTGATGCCCCTTACTTCAAGCCGATCATCAATTTTATTTCGGGGACACTCAGAAACAAGTTAAATTAAATTTTATACACAATTAAAAAACCAAGCGTATGAAAACGATTAATTTTTGCAGCTCGACGAGCACCAGGGGTATTATTTGTATGATCCTTCTTTTGGCTGGCTATTTACCGGCATTTTCGCATCATGTGCTGCCGCATCATCATCCTAAACATTATAAATTACCGGCAAGCGCTTACCATGTAGCAACAGTTGCATCAGCTATAAATACGAATCCTTTTTATGATGCATTCCAGGTGGCATTCAACGCAGCGTCTTCCAATTTCACAGCATTGAAAGGAAGTGCAATGACAGCGACTAATTTTCATACAACACTGACTGTGGCCGCCCCGATGCAAGCATACACGAATATATTTTACGAGAACAATATGTGGGCATTCGGATTTAACATAGACGGTGCGTTAAATGACGAGCCCGGTTATTTCGAACTCTTTTCAGCTACCATTGAGCAAACGTTAAGCATCCACAGGCTTAGATATTCAAAAACAAGTGTGGCGCCTGTCAGGGCTGATCAATTGCCATCTGCCAGGTATATCACTTCGGAATATTTTATCCAAATTGACCGTATTCTTTTGGCGAACAACACGTTTACCGACGATGTCATCATTTATCACCGGGGACACCTTATTGATTGACGGTTGCGCCATTGCGCTTGTGCCGGGCCCGGCAGATTCACGACAGGTTATGGGTAGTTTCCTGTAAAGGACAGAAGTTGTTTTGTATCGTTATCTCCGAACTGTGATCGTGTTTTTAACAAAGTGCCGAATTTTAAAGTGTTGATTATCAGTACCAAGACAAAATGGCATAATCTGTAAATTATTTATAATGAGGTGTTTAGCGGTGTTTGGTTTTGTTCAGCGCGGTGGTAAACGTGAACAAGATCGGGAGATAAAAGACCATAGCAGATGGTCGATAGTCCATAGAGTTATCCGCTTTTTTTGTAAACTATTGTTTTTTTACCGGTATCGGAATATCAGGCAACCGGATAACCCGATGACTATATTTGGCGTCATTTTCAGAATGGGTAACCATTATGATAGTCGCCCCGTCTTTATTCAGCTCGTTCAGTAAGTCCATAACTTCCTTGCCGTTGTCGTGATCTAAATTTGCTGTTGGCTCGTCTGCAAGTATCAATTTAGGCCTGTTCACCACCGCCCTTGCCAGTG
The DNA here is from genome assembly GCA_025355225.1 of Bacteroidota bacterium. Taxonomy (GTDB): domain Bacteria; phylum Bacteroidota; class Bacteroidia; order Sphingobacteriales; family Sphingobacteriaceae; genus Mucilaginibacter. Next base: position 1,853 of record JANYAB010000399.1, on the reverse strand, counting down.
CAACGCGCTGCTGCTCGCCACCCGATAATTGCTGCGGATAAGTTTTTCGGCGCTGATCGATATGCATTTTATCCAATATTTCGTCGGTCCTCTTTGCACGTACCGAAGGTGGTAAATTGGTGTAGATCATAGGAAGCTCCACATTTTCAAATACGGTAAGATCATCGATCAAATTAAAATTCTGGAATAAAAAGCCGACATTCCGTTTACGCAGGTCTGCGCGTTTACGCTCATTAAAATGGGTTACTTCAACGCCGTTGAAAACATAGCTTCCGCTATCTGGATCGTCAAGAAACCCTAAGATATTCAGCAGGGTTGATTTCCCGCAGCCTGATGGGCCCATGATCGCCACAAACTCGCCTTCATCAACCACGATGGACATTTTGTTTAATGCAACGATATCCAGCTCATCGGTATGGTAGCATTTTTCGATATCAGAGATATTTATCATACGCTTCAGATTTTAGAGGGTTAAAATCATTATAAAGCTAAAAGTTATTCTGTTTTTTTAACCGACGATTAAGTTAGTTAAATGCTACAAATTTAGGTGAATATAATATCAAAATCACCCTTTAGGGGGGATGAAAAATAGAAAAAATTAATGCCGAAAATTGTCTGAACCCAGATTAAACAGATTAAAATGATTTCCATGATTTTTTCTTAGGGTCAGCAGATAAGCTTCGGCCGAAATCAGGCAAAACAATGGTGGCCATGAGCGGCTGCAGGGCATAGCAAATTTTGCCAAGCCCCGGCCTCGAGCGGCAAGAAAGGGCAATAGTTTGCAGTCCAGGTTTTGCCTGATTTGCAGCGCAAAGGCCTTGTGCGCAAAGAAGCATTTCTGCTGAAAGCGCTTTTGGTTACTTTTGTCGCACAAAAGTGACTAGGCCTCGCGGCTATGAGCAGTACGATGATTAATTTCAGTAAAATCTCCATACCGTCCCTGCAAAGCCTTGTAAGATTTTCAACATGGTTCACAAACGCCGGTGAATATTACTTTCGGCCCAAACTATCATTTTGTGGAAATACCCGAATGGTTTTCACATAGCGTTTTTTATAATAGTTGTTTAAAAGGGTTTCCGTAACGCCTTTGTCTTTTCCGGATGTAGAATGAATAAATCTGATCTCCTCACTTGGGCGCGACACAATTATACCCATGTGCCCTACTTTTCGTACCAAAGTGTCTGTGCCTGTGAACAGTATCATATCTCCGGGCTTAGCATCTTTTAACCGGATCTGTCTGTGTACAAAAGTGTAGTCGATAGAGCTCCTTGGAACGAAAATATAAAAGTGATTAAACACGTAAGCGATAAAACCAGAGCAATCAAACCCGTACGCAGGGTCTGTTGACGCATTTTTGTAGGGGACCCCTTTTAGCGAATCTGCAAACGTTAATAATTGCAAAGGGGTGGTTGTCCCGGTCGAAATGCAGGTAACATGCCCGGCGCTATCGGGTTTTTCCAGCAATATATGATTATGGATATTTGATGAGCTATCGGCTGCATCGCTACGCTTTTTCGGTGTATGGCACGAAAAAAGGAAAGCAAAGAATATATAACACACCGCACTGGTCCGCATATATAATGGTAAGCAAAAATGCGTCCATTAAAATTATAAGCATGGCGGGGTAGGTAAACAAACTGCCTTAAAGATTATTTTACCAAGTTACAGGCGCAGATATCACCGCAAATCCACTTTAAGCACCCGATGATTATTGGTCACATACAAGCTTTTTTCATCGCCGGATAAGCTGCAATTTGAAGCCAGGTCATCAACCAGTATCTTACCAAGCAATTTGCCTGCCCGGTTAAAAACCCATATGCCCCCCGGACCGGTAGCAAATACATGTCCTTCTT
>JANYAB010000345.1 GCA_025355225.1 Bacteroidota bacterium | reverse complement strand
GAAGGCGTAAGCGGCCAGGAGCAGTTACTGTTCGACCCTTTAACCTACATCAAAGGCAAAACTTTATCTATTCTGAATTTCGCACCGAGTTACGATGCCAGGTACGTAGCCATCGCCTATTCGGAAAAAGGGGCCGAGATAGCAACTATCAAGATAATGGATGTTGCCACCAAAACGTTTTTGAAAGATAAAATGTACCCAACCGCAGGCGTTCAGGGCTGGAGTTTTGACAGCAAGTCTGTGATGTACATGTGGATAAAAAGCGCGGACAATAAGGACCCGGCGGCCCGCCTGAACCCCAAAACCAAACTGCATAAAGCAGGCACGGCCGGAATGGCGGGTGATATAGATTTCTTCAGCAATGCAAGTTACCCGGATCTGAAGATAGATGCTAAGGTTTATCCGTATACCTTTTTAAGTAAGGACAACAAAAAATATGTTTTTGCGGGGGAAGGCACTGTGGAGCGCGAAATGAAATTGTACTATGCGCCTATATCCCAGTTTTATTCAGGAAAAATTCAATGGAAAACTTTGTGCACAACCGAAAATAAACTGGTGCGCGGGATGGAATTTTTTGGCAATAAGATATATGCCATTACCCATGATGGCGCCAAAAATTATAAGCTTTTAGTTACCAGTCTTGATAATCCCGATTGGAAAAATGCAAAAACGGTGGCTGAAGAAAAAAGCGATCAAACCTTAGAGTCCATTACCCGTTGTAAGGATTATTTGTTTTTGACCTATAGCGATGGCATAAACAACCATATTTCTAAATTCGACTTTGCTACTGGCAAAATATCCCCGGTTAAATTGCCTTATACAGGTACCGCTTATGTTTTTTGTGTAAATGATGAAACAAATGATTGTACTGTGGGCATAACATCGTGGAATAAGCCTTATACTGAATTTGATTTCGACGCCAAAGCAGAGGTATTTAAGCCGGGCGCGTTTAATAAACAGCCGGTGTTCCCTGCCGAATATAGAAATTTAGTGGTTAAAGAAGTCGAAGTAAAGGGCCACGACGGCGTGATGATCCCGCTTTCCATTATCTACAAAAAGGGGACAAAACTGGATGGTAATAATGTTTGCCTGATGGATGGCTATGGTGCATACGGCATCAGCATGACCCCCTATTTTGATTATGTAGAGACAGGACTTGCCACAGCGGGTGTAGTTATTGCCTATCCGCATGTAAGGGGCGGCAGCGAAAAGGGCGAAGCCTGGTACAAGGCAGGCTACAAAACCACCAAACCCAACACCTGGAAAGATTTTAACAGCTGTGCAGAATATTTAATAGCACAGGGCTACACTAATCCCTCCAAACTGGCGGGTTCAGGCACCAGCGCCGGCGGCATTTTAATAAGTCGCGCCATTACCGAGCGGCCCGATCTGTATGCAGCCGCTATTTGCAATGTAGGATGTGCCAACGCCATGAGGTTAGAGTTTAGCGCAAACGGCCCCGTAAATATCCCCGAATTTGGAACGGTAAAGGATAGTGTGGAATGCAAAGCGCTGTACGAGATGGATGGCATGCAGCATGTAATAGCAGGCACTAAATATCCTGCCGTTATTTGCGTTACCGGTTGGAACGACCCCAGGGTGGTACCGTGGGAGCCTGGTAAATTTGCCGCCGCTTTACAAAATGCATCCACATCTGGCAAGCCGGTAATGCTGAAGGTGAACTATGATGACGGGCACTTTACAGAAGATAAAAACGTCACCTTCGCCAACTTCGCCGATCAATTTGCTTTCGTGCTGTGGCAATGTGGTCACCCCGATTTTCAATTGAAAGGCGAAAAAAGCGCCAGCGTGAATAAATAAACTAAATGGTCTCAATTTTTAGCTAAGCCTTTTAGATTGATTTCTAAGGGGCTTTTTTTATGGGATCTAAACTAAACCACCACGTCACGAGTTTTAAATTTTCGCGAAATTCTGAAAGTGGAATAACATCTATGAACGTTATCGTCCTTACATAATACAAAATTTCTCGAATTCAAAAAACGTTTATTCACAACGGTCTGTGATTTGCGGGCTAGTGGAGTGGTTTATGAGAGTCAGTGAATGTTACTTTTCTTTGGCCGTCAAAGAAAAGATAACCAAAAGAAACTCTCGGCTGCGTCTGATTCTGTGAAAGTTAGTGGTTTGGCTTGGTCTGTGCTACCCGAACCAGCCAATGCCGAATTTTGAGGTTATTT
>JANYAB010000321.1 GCA_025355225.1 Bacteroidota bacterium | reverse complement strand
CAGACGTAGGAATAGTCGCGTTCCCGGGGTTGGATGCCCGGCTGGTTGACATACAGCACAATTGCGATTCCTGTAAAAAACCATAAAAAAGTAATTACCAGCGCATCTCTTTTGTTGCGCCGGAAATGATACATCATGCCGAAAAGACCTAAAATTAAAGGCAGTGCAAATAACGGGGTATAGGTAGTTCCGTGAATTAAGGAATTGGGTAAATGCTTGGTATGATCCAATATTCCGGTTGTCCAGTCGCCATCTGTATAGCCATGATATCCGCCCATTTGCTGTTGCCCGTCTTCCTGATTGTAGCGGCCTGCAAAGTTCCACAGGAAGTATCTGGCGTACATCTGATACATTTGCCAGCTAAACATCCACTTTATATTATCTGCAAAAGTTGGACTTTGCCCTTCAGGTAAATTCATCCATTGGCGGTAAAACTGTGGGTCCTGGTTTTCCTGACTGTACATTCTGGGTAAAATGGTAGTATGATCATAGGCGGTCACCAGGTTTTTACCGGCAGGCTCATATTTAGTTTTCCCTTTGTGGTAAATAATACTTCCATCGGTTTGGTCGGTCGTTTTAGCATCAAAATAAGGCCCGGTGAGCAACGGTGTTTCACCGTATTGTATCCTGTTCAGATAGCCGTAGAATGTAAAGGCGTTGTCCGCATGCGAATTATTCAGATCCGTACCTGCCGATGCACGGATAGGGATATAGGCAAAAGATCCATAACCCAAATAAATAAACACAATGCATAAAAATGCCAGGTTTAGCATTGGTCTGTTTTTGCGGATACTGTATCTTATTCCTGCTGCCAATGCAGCGGCGAGCATTAAAAAGAAAACAAGTGCGCCGCTCCAAAAGCCGAAGCCTAAGGTATTGACGAAGAAAAGATCAAAATATGCAGCAATTTTTATCGTATAACCCCTTATACCAAACTGTACAAAACCCAGGATGGCTATACTGATAAGGAATGCGATGATCCCGCTTTTCAGATTGATGTTTTTATGCCTGCGGAAATAATAAACCAGGGTAACGGCAGGTATCGTCAATAAATTAAGGAGGTGGATGCCGATAGATAAACCAATAACGTAAGCAATAAAAACGATCCATTTATCCGCACCGGGTTCGTCCGAATGGGCGTCCCACTTCAATATCGCCCAAAAAACAAGCGCTGTACAGAGGGCCGACATGGCAAACACGATCGTTTCTACCGCCGAAAACCAGAAGGTATCGGTAAAAGCAAAAGCAAGCGCGCCTACTAACCCTGCGCCCATAATGATGGTTTGTTTCCCACGGTCAATTTCTTCGCCGTTTTTAAGTATCAGCTTCCTGGCTATCAATGTGATCGTCCAGAAGAGAAACATAATAGTCGCCCCGCTCGCCAGCGCGCAGCCCATATTGGTAAAATAGGCCACTTTGGTAGTGTCGCCCATGGAGAGCAGCGAAAACACTTTGCAGATCATGGCAAATAGGGGATAGCCAGGCTGGTGCGATACCTGGAGGCGGTAGGCACAGGCAATGAATTCGCCGCAATCCCAAAAACTTACCGAAGGCTCTAAAGTTAAAATGTAAGTGGTCGAAGCTATAACGAAGCAAAGCCAGCCCAAAAGGTTATTGATCTTATTGTATTGCATGGATTTTAGGGTAAATGTTTTATCATTAGCTAAATATCCATGCTTTTTATAAGTTATTTATATTGAGCGGGTTTAATTAACATCTTTTAACAATATTTAACTTTTGGGGCGGTAAAAAATCAATCGTCAGTTTTTGAAATGCTATTACTCATTTTTTTTATCAACTGGTCAACCATTTTCTGCTCCGCTTCATTCAAGCATCGTGTAGCACTCAAATAACTAAACGCACTGATTAGTTTATTAACATCATTTGCCGAATCCAGGTTGGCAACGTATGCCGGAAGTATCATTGCCAATGGTTTTAAATCTTTTCGTTCGCACCACCCATTTACTAATTGAGTGATGACTTCATCAGTCGGTTCCTTTTGATTGACCCTTTTAAGGCCCTCCTTAACTCCCGACTTTATCATGCCAGCGTATTTCCCAGCGGGTAAATGAGCACAACTATCAGCGGCAAACTGATAATATTGAACCGCTTGATCCCTATTCCCCAATGTTTCGTATGATTTAGCCACATTTAAATATAACGACGGATAGTGCGGCTTCATACTATCATCTTTTATCGTATCAGCTAGCGATAATGCTTTCAGGTTCCATTTCAGGCCATCCTCCGGATCTTTTTGATTTCGGGCCAGATAATGTGCAGCAGTAAATGCTTCAAAATTATTAGTTGCCGTTTCCCATGCCTGCCGAAAAAGCTGGTGCGCCTCCTCTATCTTACCCTCCCCTTCGGCTGTCATACCTTTAACACATAACAGTACTACTTCATTGTTCGGATCAAATTCCATCGCTAATTGTTTAAACAAAAATAGCTTTTGTAAACTTCCAAAACTTTGATCTATGTCAAAAAAATGTAGTATATTATTATTGAAAACTATAGACTGTTAAGTATCTCAACAGATGCACAGACAGAAACGCCTTTTAGCATCAATATTTTATCCGATTTTTTGGTTTGATAAGTATTGTTCCTGTAATCATCTACCACGGCTAAAAGCTGTGAGAAATCTGTTTCTATACGCCAATCATTGGGTACGGTGATCGTCACTTCTCCAAATGCCTGTGAAATATCAAGGATCGCCAGGCCGGTCAGGTCCGCATGCGTAAAATCCAATTCGGTGGCTCCAAACAGATTATTGATCTTTCCGCCTTTAAAGTTTTTGGAAAGGATGGTCTTCTTGATCCCGCTGAAATAGGAGCTCGAACTGATGTGGTCTTCAGCGTTCGGAATGACCGTTGATTGAATATTCATAATCTTAAATTTTATGGTAATTCAAAACTAAGTAAAGCGAACGCTGATGAAAAGGGAAACTCTGCAGGCGGTTTTAAGAAGTCGGTAAACACCGGAATTTGGTCGGTAAAATTGATATTACTAAGGGATTTTAAGCTCGTAGCTTTGATATTAATCAAGTCTGCAATGACGAAAAACCCGGAAGAACAAAAACAGTCTTAAAAGTAAACTGTTACAATAAAAACTTTGTATCGATTGCTACTATTAAAGTTGTGTCAGGTTTTTCAGATTACGAATGGTTAAAAAATAAACATCGACGTTAATCCGTACGGATTTTCAGTTATATTTACGTTGTATTTCATTCTTTGTCTGAATTATAATAGCATTACATCCAACTAACTATATTTAAAATTAAACCATCGTGAGCGGCAGCTCAAAACGAAATAATAATCGCTTACGGTAGTTCATTACCATTAAAAAAATTACACCGATGAAAATCAAAAAAAAGCTTTTTTTGGGATTCGGCTTATTATTTGTAGTTGTTCTCGTCTTAGGTGCCGTTTCCCTATACTACCTTGAAGTGATATCCGAAACTTCGAATGTTACCTTAAAGAATAACTACGAGACTTTAACCTTTACCAGGGAGATGAGGTCGGTTTTAGATGAGAATGACCTGCCCTTAACCTCGGCCATGTCGGCAGCATTTGACGGATCGCTCAAAAAGCAGGAACACAATATAACAGAGCCTGGCGAAAGAGAGGCAACAGGAGGGTTGCGAAAAGCTTTCAGCCGGCTTGTCGATCCTTCATCGGGCTTAAATCAAAAACAACAGGCTGAAAGAGATGTTCGTTCCCTTTTAAAAAAGATCGAGGGGCTAAATATGCGGGCGATCGTATTTAAGAACAACGATACGCGCGCGACTGTGAACAAAGCAACCTTGTACCTCGGGGGCATGGGATTTATTACCTTTTTAATTCTTTTTGTTTTGATCGCTAATTTCCCCGGCTTTATACTTAATCCGATTGATGAATTTGCCGACGGCCTGCACGAGATCAGTCTAAAAAACTATAATACCAGGCTGGAATTTAAAGCGAGCGATGAATTTGCCCAGTTGGCCCATGCGTTTAATACCATGGCGACCAGACTTGGCGAATGGGAGAATGCTCATCTTACAAAAATTATGTCGGGAGAATTAAGGATAAAAACCTTGATTGAAGAATCGGAAGATGCGATAATGGGGATAAATGAAAAGCAAGAAATTTTGTTTGTTAATACATTAGCAAAGAAAATTCTTAAACTGGGTGACAAGCGCGTAACTGGCCAATCCGTTAACGATGTGTTGAAAAATAATGACTTGCTGAAAATGGTATTAGATAATAAGGATATTGAAAACCCTATAAAGATCAACCTGGACGGCAAAGTGTCCTATTTTCAGCAGAAAAATTGTGAAATTGTGACGCCTAATTTACAACCAAATATCCTTGAGGGTATTCAGTTTGCAGGCTATTCATCCGGAACGATCTATATTTTAAAGAATGTAACGGAAATAAAGGAGCATGCAATAAAGTAAATATTAATATTTATACTCCTGATTGGCAATAAGGTGTAGACTAAAACTAAGTTTCAACCAGTTTATTTAAGTTTAAAACAAAATGGAGGTAATTGCCCTTTTATTTAGACTTTATGCCACGCCTTTTAAAAATTTCCCTGAAGCTGTTTGCCGGTATTGCTATAATAGTGATATTGTTATTTTTTGGCACCCTGTGGTATATCAACTACCACAAAGAAAAGATGCTTCAGCTTATTAACATCGAACTGAACAAAAAGCTGGATGGCACGATCATCATTGCCGATATGCAGCCCAATTTTTCCCGGCGTTTCCCCGATATTTCCCTGGGCCTTAGAAATGTACAGATACGCGATAAACGTTATGCCGAACATCATCGCACATTGCTGGATGCCAAAGATCTTTCTATATCCGTAAATGCATGGTCATTGTTGCGGGGCGATCTGCACATCAATTATATCGATATCAGCAATGCGGCTGTTAATATTTTTACCGATAGTTCGGGTTATAGTAATCAATCGGTATTCAGAAAAGGCCCAAAAAAGAAAGAGGATGCAACATCCAAAAATGATTATGATTCACAATTGGGAAAATTTACGCTTACCAACGTCAATTTCAAGGTGGAGGATCAAAAGGCAGAAAAACAATTCGATTTTATTGCCAATAACCTAAGTGGCAGCATGGCCAGCCCTGATACCGGCTGGAACGCTGCTTTCCATATGGATGTCACCGCCAAAAGCATGGCATTCAGCACACGGAACGGCAGTTTCATCAAAAATAAGATAGTAGAAGGAGACCTTACCGCCGGCTATAACGGAGATAGTGGCAGGTTATGGGTGAATTCGCCATCGCTGGATATCGGCGACGATCCTTTCCAGGTCAATGCCGTGTTTGAAACTATTAAGAAACCGGGCAGCTTTACCATACATTTGGCTGCTAAGCAAATACTTTGGAGGCGCGTCTCGGCCTTGTTAGCAGCAAACATTAAAGATAAACTTGATCGGTTTAATATTACCCGCCCTATTGCTGTGACTGGGATCATTTCTGGCAGTTTTGCAAGCGGCGACCCTTTCCTGCACATTACTGCATTGATTAAAGACAACACGGTGGTGACACCAGGAGGAACAATTGACGACTGTAGCTTTGAGGGCATATTCACCAATGAATATCAAAAAAGCAAAGGGTTTAGCGATGCTAACTCGGTGATCAGGCTGGTTAATATGAAAGGCAGCTATCGCCATATGCCTTTTCAGATCGATACAGGCAGCATAATTAACCTGAATAAACCTATCGCTACAGGTAATTTTCGGGCTGATTTCCCGCTGACCGACTTTAACGAGATTATGGGTGACAAGGTAGCCCGCTTTAGTAAAGGCACGGCCAGCATGAAGCTTCGCTACCGAGCGGATATTGTAAATTACCGCTTAAACAAACCGGAAGTTGCAGGAAGTATTGTTTTAAGCAATGCAGAATTCAAATATTTACCCGAGAATCTGCGATTCCGTAATGGCTCCATTCGCTTATATTTTAAAGGTAACGAGCTTTTACTTAATCATATTCACCTCCAATCTGGTAACAGTATAGTGAATGTGGAGGGACGGGTGAACAATTTCCTTAACTTTTATTACGATGCACCTGAAAAGATTTTACTGAGCTGGCAGATCAACAGTCCACAGCTTTACCTCGGTGAATTCTTAGGTTTCCTGAGTGGCAGCGCTGAAACCGGGAAGAAAAAAGTAACACGTAATACGAATAGCGGGAATGTGATTGATCAGTTAAGCAACGTACTGGAAAAAAGCCGGACTGAAATGCACCTAAAAGTGGATAATGTACACTATCTGAAATTTCTGGCAACGGATGTCCATGCAGACCTGCTGACTTCGGAGGACAGGATAATTATAAAAAATGTGGGACTGAAGCATGCCGGAGGATTTTTAAGGTTAAACGGCTCCGTCACAAGGGGAGAATCGGTTAACTCACTGACGTTGAATACCATCATCAGCCATGTGGATGTTCATGAGTTTTTTAACGCTTTTAATAATTTCGGGCTTCAGGATTTTACAGCAGATAACCTGAAAGGTTATTTATCCGCCAGGACACAGATCACCGCGGAAATGTCTGACCAGGCCAGCCTGGTACCGGGATCGATCAACGGAACGCTCGACCTTAACCTGCAGGACGCCGCCCTGATTAACTTTAGCCCGATTGGCAGTGTAGCCAAATTCGCTTTTCCATTTCGTGATCTGAAAAATATCAAGGTGCCTGTGCTAAATGCGCATTTCGATGTACATGGTAAGCAGATCACTATTTATCCCCTTAAATTTAGCTCGAGCGTACTGAATATGGATGTTGCAGGTGTTTACGGGCTAAAAAAAGGTACGGACCTTACTTTAGATATCCCCTTGCGCAACCCCAAAAATGACACGACCATCCAGGATCAGGAAAAATTGCTGAAAAAAAGATATAAGGGCGTTGTACTGCACGTAAGAGCAAAAGCCGATTCCACCGGGAAGATAAAGATTGGATGGAATAAGGATCGTAAGGGCTGATCTTACGGTGTTAATCTCGCTGTGCACCTACCACCGAACAAAAAAGCCTTCAGAAATTAATCTGAAGGCTTCCATGTTGACGACTATAATTCTGAACTAATTCCTGTCCGATTTGCGGCCTAGTTTTTATGAATATCCAACTCGCTGATCAGGTTATTAGCATGCCCTAAAATATCGATACACCATAACACATACCTGATATCCACGCAAATTGTCCGCTTATACTTTTTGTCGAAAGCGATATCACCGCTCATGGCATCCCAGTTTCCGTCAAAAGCCAGCCCGATCAATTCACCTTTACCATTAATGACCGGTGAACCGGAATTACCGCCGGTAATATCGTCATTAGTGATAAAGTCGACCGGAACAGTTCCATTTTCACCATATTGCCCAAAATTTTTATTTTTATATGCGGTAATCAATGAAGCAGGTAAGTCAAACTCGCTGTCGCCGGGCTTATATTTCGCCATAATGCCATCCAGCGTGGTTTGTATGGGGTAGTGCACATTATCCTTTGATGAATAATCCTGCACATTACCATAGCTGATCCGCATTGTAGAGTTGGCGTCAGGGTACATTAGTTTATCCTGGCCTTTCTCCAAAAGACCTTGCAAGTATAGTCTGTCCAGGTCTGCTTTTTTTGCTTCAAAATCACTAATCTTGCTTCCGAAAACATTTTTGGTATATATCCGCGGATTGACATTAATGGCGTAAAGCACAGCCGGATCTTTGCTCAATGCCTCGAACGACGGATTTTTCATAGAAGCCATTAATTTGTCGGGGTCTATCAAATTGCTGTTGGCCCACAGGTAATCGGCGTATTTTTTAAATGCTTCAGGGGCATTTCCGGGTGAGTATTTATTTACAATTGTTTCAATAAATTCAGGGTGCTGATCTTTAGGCACATCTGAATAGTACATCGCCATGATCTGCGCGAATATTTTTTTATCCGCAATTGCATCATAGTCTTTTACATAGTCCTCGTTTATCCTTTTCAATTGCCCGGTAATATCAGCTACTGCTTCGGCATTGTCTTTTTGCGCGTTTATTGTTCGTAAACCGTAGTAAGTATTCAATGTGTTTATTACAAAGCCCGGAGCCAGCTAACCTTCGTTTATATAGGTGCGGTGTATAGCATAAGGTTCATAATTCGAATATAACTTCTGATAATCTTTCATTAAACCCTTGTATGCCGGTTTGTCTGCTGCCCATTTTGTAAACCCAGCTTCTTCTTTCTGCTTTTGATCGTAAATCCCCAGGCTCTTTAGCTGTTCGGTTTGACCTATAAAGTATTTCCAGTAATTGGCAATCTCAGCATATTTTGAGGAGAGCTTTAGTCTTGTGTCGATGCTTTTGTTCATTTCCTCTTTCCAAGCTTTCAGTCGGATGTCCCTCAATTTTACAATCACAGGATTAGTTTCTTCGGTTGCCAGCCTGATACCGTTTGAGGTTAAAAACCTATCTGTTCGGCCCGGGTAGCCGTATACCATTGCGAAGTCTCCGTTTTTAACGCCTTTTAAAGAGATAGGCAAGAATTGCTTAGGCGTATACGGAACGTTATCCGCCGAGTAATCCGCAGGCTGGCCGTCTTTACCCATATATATTCTGAAAATGGAGAAATCGCCGGTGTGACGCGGCCATTCCCAGTTATCGGTCTCACCGCCAAATTTACCAACCGACTGCGGCGGGGCGCCCACCAGCCTTACGTCGGTATATTTTTCGTAGATGTAAAGAAAATATTGATTGCCGCCATAAAAAACACTTACGTTGCCGTCATAATGGGTGCCTTTGGTGGCATTGGCCACAATTTCTTTGCTAATATTCTGTAATTTCAATCCGCGATCTGCATCTGTGGCATCTTTCAATGCTGCGGCTACCTCCGGTGTTACGTCTTCTATCCTGACTAAAAATTGGACGTATAGGCCCGTTATTGGTTTTTCTTCCTGGTAGGTTTTAGCATAAAAGCCATTATCCAGTATGTCATTTTGCGGCGTTGAATTGGCCGATATGGACTCATAGCCGCAATGATGATTGGTAAAAATAAGGCCCTTGTTTGATACCACCTCAGCTGTGCAAAAGCCACCCCCCATAGACACAATAGCATCTTTAATGCTGGCTTTGTTAATACTATACAGGTCTTCGGGCTTTAACTTAAAACCTTGCTTCTTCATCTGTTCATAGTTTTTGCCGATCAGCATGGGTATCCACATACCTTCGTCGGCCATAGCAAGGTCATTAAAAAAGAAGGTGAGTAGAAGCAATACGATTGAAGTTTTGATCTTGTTCATTATAAATGCTATAAGGTTTATAGTTTAGTTAGCGGCGGGCAAATTAATTATTTAAAAACGAATTTATATCCCCCCGGAGGGTTTATTTAGCGATGAACCGCATATCTTTAAAATCGAAGTTTCTGCCTGTTGGCACTGCGCCCCCTACAATATAAGCTCGCATTGTTTTTGGTGAAGTAATATCCGCCGTAGGATCAAATATTGAAGTTGTTACACTGTAACCCGCATATTTAATAGTTATTAAATTATTATCGGCACTTATTGAAACAGGCTGTAATTTAGATTTAATTGGTTGAATAAAAGAATCATTTAACCCCGATACAAGTATTTTATTATTGCCATAAATGGTATTCTTATTAGTGCCTAATGAATTGCTTACAAATACGAATTTATTGCTTATTCGTGCAATGATCTTTTCTTTGTTATCAAGGATGTCAAAATATTGCTGCATAAAGCCCCCCTGGCCGCCATTATCGTAACTAATCTGACCGGCTACCGTCCATTTAGCAAGTCCGGTATTATTTCCCAGATCCCTGTTAATACTAAAGGTGCCCGCAGCAGAATAACATTTTACATAAACATCAGGGTTATTTTGAATTCCGTAGACCAGCGCATTTGTTTTAATACTCCAGCCCGGCGAAGAAGCAGAAGCTGTAGCAATCGTTGCAGGAGAATAAGTCCACCCCGCTGTATTATTTGACAATGGACTATCATGGGGCAAATCGGCCATCAAGTTATTTCCGGGCATTGTGGCTGGCGCTAATGCAGCAGAAGGGTAGGTTATTGGGATATCCTGTTCGCGAATGGTACTCAACCCGCTGATCTTCCATTTGTGCATACCCGAATGATAACTTTCATCGCCATGCCATAAATACATTTCATCGCTATTGTCGCTATACACCAATTGCGGTGATAAGGCATTACCTGCCATCATAGCCGGCGCCAGTGAATATTTAGGGCCCACCGTTCCAAACTGCCCAATAGCCAATCCATTATCCAGGTAATGATTATACATATTAGTTTGCGAACTTTTCCAAAACTCACCGTGATACCCGGTTATAATGTTTCGGTTCAAAACCATTACGGAGCTCCCGGCATTATAATTAACATGATTACCGATATCGTAATAGCCCGGATCCGGGAAGGGGCCGGCATATCCTACATTGGTTGCAAGGGCTGTTTTCCAAAGCCAACTGTTGCCACCCTGTTGTATTGCACCCAAATGAAATCCGGTATTGTATACGTCGCGACTTAAGTAAATCCCGTAATCATACAAAACAATTTTACCCGTAGACGTAACGTATGCATTTTTGATGCGCTGCTTGGGTAAAGGCCCATTATCCGGCAGTATCAAGGGATTTGCAAGTGATACCGGCACAGCGCTCCATATCGGGTTATTCTTATTATCGAACCCCTGGAAAGGTAGCCGTGTAAAACTATCGGTTAATACTGACCCATCTTTATCTATATTACAATGAAGCATACTTACGCCGGTAAATCTTAGCGTATTGTCGGCTTGAAATTCTACGAGGTGATAATAAGCTCCAACACAAAGAAATCCAAAAGTTCTTTTAACGCCGGCTGAGTTGAGGGTTATAACATTGGTAAATTTAATGGTTTTGTCAAAACCGGGTGAAACATTTGCCCCCCAGTTTTTTACCAATTTCCATCCGGTACTACCCGTTACAGGTTGAGAATTGTTGATCTTAAATTCCAAATATTCCGCACCGACCCGAGTGTTATCATTTTTATCAGCCCAGGTTGAGTAACTGGCGCCCAGAGCCATTATTGTTTCAATAAATACTCTGCCGGCCGTATAATGCTGTGCCCGGAAATTCCCGGGGTCGTTAACCCAAAATGAACCGTCTGGTTGAAATGCTATAAATATTGGGAACCCGGCATCACCTACAGGATACATTCTGCCTCTTTCATCATTAAAATAAAATTTATTATTGGTAACTGCAGCATCCTTCATATATCCCCCCGGCGTTCCTAAGGTCCACAATGGACTGCCTGTTGAGTTATTGAAAGCTTTTACCTGTTGACTGGAAATGTCTTCATCAGCAATGGCGATAGTACTGTTATCCGGCGAAACAGCCAAAGCCTTTGGCTTTAACACACCAGAAATGGTAAGTACTGGCGCAGAAAGTGTCCCGTCGGCGTTAACTTTGTATTTGTCAATCGAGGTGACATTATTATTGTCGGCTACCATCCACAAATTGTCATTCATATCAATACACAAAGCTTTGGGATTAGCTATTGATATGGTTTGCAACATTTGCCCTGTTACCTTATCCAAAACGTAAAGCTGATTTAACTTTGCCCTTGCGATAAATAAAAACCTGCCAGTCTTCTGAACAGCCAGACCGGTAATCGCAGAATTATTGCGATGCATATAACCAATGGCATTGTAGCTTTTTGAATATTTCAGCTTGAAACTAATCCCCCCGGAAAAAGTTATATATGCATCATTAGACAATTTGGTACCCCAAACAAATGTATTACTGGAGGCAAACGGATCATATCCGGCCCAAAAAACAGTTGTTCCGTCATTGACAACAAAATCGGTATTTGCTGTGGTAACGTTATAATGCTCGATGTCGAGTTTTCTTTGAGGTTTTGATGTAAGAAACTTTGCCACACAGGGGCTTCCCTCGCTATACCCTGTACAGTAATAGGCGGTGTTATTGGTAACGGTCATCCCGGTC
>JANYAB010000246.1 GCA_025355225.1 Bacteroidota bacterium | reverse complement strand
TTTGAATCCTGCTAATTGCTGACGCAGAATGTTTGATACTTCTGCTGGTTTAACTTCGGCCATATTGATTTACGATATTAGATATACGATTTGCGATACTTTATGTTTAATACTCTTTTATGTATGGATTCTCCGAGAAACTTTGTGATAATTTCCGGATCTGCTTTGCGAGGCTGGCATCAATGCGTTTGTCGCCAACCTGTAAAGTAAAACCTCCTATAAGTTTCTCATTTATTTTTTATCGATCGCCGTAGTTGCAATACTGGTAACGTTAATATCATTTATCGTATTTATACAGCTAAAAAGGCTAAAGGCAAAAGAGAAAATAATTGAAGAGAAGAATGTATTATTAGAAAAAATAAATGATAAACTAACTGAGGATACCCATATTAAAGAAGAATATATCGGCTATTTTTTTAATGTGATATCGGGCTATATATTAAAACTTGAAAAACTTAAACGGAATGTCGAGCGGAAGATATCGATAAAAAAATATGATGATATTCTATTATCAGTTAATGAGATAAACATAAAAAAAGAACGGGAGACACTGTTTTATACATTTGATCATATTTTCCTCAAGATATTCCCCAACTTTATCACGGTATTTAATTCCCTCCTAAAAAAAGAAGATCAGATATGGCCTAAAGACAATGAGGTATTAAACACCGATCTTCGCATATTTGCCCTTATGCGGTTAGGCATTAGCGACAACGAAACGATTGCTAATATTCTGGAATACTCTGTAAATACCATTTATGTTTATAAAATGCGTATCAAAGCCAAAGCCATTGTTCCCAGTGATCAGTTTGACCACAAAATTATGGCTATAAAGGCTGTTGATGTGCTTAATAAATCCTGATGCTTAAACAGCCTGTGCCCTTAATATAATACTAACGTGCGGGCCTCCTTTTTAACCAAAGACTACATCATTTCGAACGAGCCTGCCGGGGAAGAGCGCGGTGCGGGGAGAAATCTATGCAAGAGCACAGTATAAGATTTCTCACCAGCCCCCCGGCACCACCCACTCCGCAGGTTGGAAATGACATAGGGTTTTCATTTTGTTCTTGATCGCAAAACACGTTAATATTGTGTTATTATTTGTTATTTTGACATATATTAATATTCTATTTTTACTAACCTTTAAAAAGTTTAATAGATTTTATCGTGTTAAATTAGTATCTAAAAAGGTTAAATTATATTTATACTTTTTCTGCATTGTGTTTTTTTAAACTACTGATTTCCAATATTTTAATTTAATAAATATCAATATTTTGTTAAATTTTCAGTAAACAAATAGGTAATGATGTAACATATTTATTACTTTGATATGTATTCAGGTAAACAGAAATATTAAAAAGCAAATTCTTTTTGTTCGTATTTCAGACAACCTGCGATAAAACTAATTAAACCAACCAAATAAAATTTTTATTCCAGTCAGCCAGGCAAAACAATAATGCGTGGTTATTTGTTTAAGCTACTATGTGGCTTTGCTTTCTGATATAGGTGTTTGTACTTATTTGGTGTGGGTTGAATTTTCGTTTTAGATTTGGTGCTTATTTAAATTTGATAACCAACTATTGACTGATGAAATATAAACCAAATGTTCTTAAAGAACTAAACAAGGAGGGGAATATGCCTCCATAATTCTACAGAGCAGAAAGTATTTTAAATCCGGGCATCGCAGATGTCTGTTTAACAAGATTTAATTTACAGCAGAATGCTATTGCTAACCAATCAATAAACCTTAATCAATAACCGTTCAAACCAAAACTTATGCATTTTAAAAATTTACTCAAAGTAAGTTGTTTTATCTTATTATGTTTTATTGTAAAGCCCGTTATGGCCCAAAACATAGTAGTTACCGGTAAAGTAACAGATTCGAAAGATGGTTCGTCACTTCCGGGTGTCTCCATTTTAGCCAAAGGCACAACAGCAGGTACAAATACTGATGTAAATGGTAATTTCAGATTATCTGTGCCCTCCTCAGTAACCACACTGGTAGTGTCTTTTGTGGGATATGAGAGAAAAGAGGTTGCCCTGACAGGTGCACCCTTAAATATTACTCTTGATGCCGCTACTACCACGCTTAATGAGGTGTTAGTTACTGGTTACGGCACAGTACGTAAAAAAGACGCAACAGGCGCTATAGTTAAAGTGTCCTCCGCAGACTTTGTTCAGGGTGTAACTACAAACCCATTACAGCAATTGCAAGGTAAAGCCTCGGGCGTTTTGGTAACCACTACTGATGGTGACCCAAACAACAGCCCCGTAGTACGTATCAGGGGTACTGCTTCCTTATCAGGCGGTAACGATCCTTTGTATGTTATTGATGGAGTTGCAGGAGCGGATATCCGCGGGGTTTCTCCAAACGATGTCGAATCATTCGACGTTTTAAAGGACGCTTCTGCTGCGGCTATTTACGGTTCGCGTGCTGCAGGTGGTGTAATTTTGGTGACCACCAAAACAGGCAAGGCCGGCAAAGCGCAGGTTAGCTTTAATAGTTATGTGGCTTCTGAATCGCCTGAGAAATTGCCTGATTTTATGAACAGGACACAATACCTGGCCGCTTATCAGTCTTTTTACGGTAAACCAATGGCTACTGGTACATCAACAACCAGTGATCAGGGCGCTAACACCAATTGGTTTAAAGAAGTAACACATACTGCTTTTACGCATAACGAAAACTTAGCTATATCAGGCGGGTCTGAAAAAAGCCACTATAGGGGATCTGTAACCTACACCGATCAGCAGGGTATAGCCTTGTACTCGGAAAGGAAAGATCTGAACAGTCGTTTTAACTTCGACCAGAAAACGCTTGATGACAAGTTGCTTATCACTATCAACACATCAGCCTCGCATACCAATAACAATAATATTGACAACAATATATTTTTAAATGCAGCGGCTGTGCCTTCAGTGATCAGTGTTCGTGATCCAGCTAATCCCGCCAATTATCAGTATATCAATAACACCCAGGAAAACAACCCTTTACCCCAACTGGTTAATTTGACCAATACAGCGGTTACTGACCGGTTGACCGGTAATTTGCGCCTGGATTATACACTGGCAAAAGGCTTAACCCTTTCGCCTTATGCAAATGCATCCCGCGGCGTTAGTCAGTACCTTATTTACTATCCACCAGGCAACTTGTACAATGGTATTGGTGATCCTTTGGGTGGTGGGTTCGCGCCGCAACTGTCCACTCATGGCGATGTTGACGAGGGAAACACTACCTATACCAACACCACTTACGGTGCGACCGTTAATTATAAGGGCACTTTTGGCAAAAGCAGGCTAAGTGCATTGGGTGGTTACGAATTTGATTCCTTCGCGGGTGATGGCTTAAGAGTTGCAGCCCATGATTTTAATGATATCAACGCGCCATACGAAAATATAGGCGCTGCCAATTCAGTTGCTGCAGGTAAAGACATCGCCTCTTATAACAATGGCTATCAATTGAAGTCGTTTTTTGGCAGGGTGGAATATAACTACAATGACAGGTATTATTTGACAGGAAACGTAAGGTATGACCAGTCTAATAAATTAGGTTTAAATAATCAATCCGGTGTTTTCCCATCAATCGATGCTGCCTGGGTAATCAGCAGTGAAGACTTTATGAAGGGCGTCACCTGGATTAACACCTTAAAACTAAGAGGCGGTTATGGCCAGGTGGGTAACCAGGATGCGATCGGTCCTTATCTGTCGCAGTTCCTATTTGGTCCAATTGGTCCAAATGGTAAAACTTATTATGACGGTGCTTCAGGCGGCTTTTTGACAGCCAATTTTGCTGTGCAAAATCCTAACCCGAATTTAAGATGGGAAATAAATACTACCAAAGATGTAGCCGTTGATTTCAGCTTATTTAATGGACGCTTAAACGGCAGTTTTGACTGGTACGAAAGAACAACCTCTCATTTGTTATATAATTATGTAGTGGCAACGGGCGGTCAGTTCTTTGTTAATAATATCGTAGCCAACATCGGCTCGATGACTAATAAAGGTTTTGAATTTAACCTGAATTATAAAGTTGTCACCAGCACAGATTTTTCATGGACTGCCGGTGGTAACTTTAGTTTGAACCGGAATAAAATCACCAATCTTTCAGGAACTTTTGATAACAATACTTTTAACGTAACTCAGGCAAACATTGGCAGCACATCCGGTTTAGGAATAAGCGGGGCAATATCTTCCATTGATTATTTAAAGGTTGGCTTTCCGGTAGGAACGTTGTTATTGCCCGAATACGCAGGCAAGGATGCTAGCGGCAACCAAACATTCTGGCATTATGCTGCGGATGGTACCAGAACTGCGGTGAGCGATGTGAGTTTGCTTAACTATGCGGATGATGGCAGTACTAAAGACAGGAAATTCTATACTACCGAGCCTAAATTCACCTATGCGCTTAACAACAGCTTTACTTATAAGCAATTCGATTTAAATCTCTTCCTGCGTGGTTCATATGGAGGTCATGCCTTTAATGAATCAAGGATGGATTACACCAGTTTACAAAAACTGGGCACTTATGGCGTATTGGCTGAAGCTTCATCGCTTGGCATTAAAAGTTCGTCAGAGCCATCCACTTTCTGGTTGGAAAGCACTTCATTCTTGAAAATACAAAGTGCAACTTTAGGTTACACTGTTAATATACATGATAACAGGTATATCGACAAATTGCATCTATATGTAGGCGGAAATAATTTATATACCTTTACAAGTTATAAAGGACTTGATCCGGAAATAACAAATACAGGAGGTCAGTCAGGTATTGATTTAAGAACACTTTACCCACGTCCCCGTCAGATAACATTTGGTGTAAATCTTATACTTAAATAAATTATAAATTTTAATATAATGAAAAAGAAACATTTATTAATTACAGCGGCTCTTTTGGTTGGTGTAGGTATGTATTCCTGTAAAAAGGCACTAAACCCCGCTAGGGACTCCGTTACGCAAACTGCTGCAGCTGGTAGTACAGCGTATCTTAAATCAATTGTATTGGGTACCTACACCCAACTGCAAGGCTTAACTGCCAATAACGCTATGTTGCTAACATCAGAAGAAACCACCGATGCGCTTATTGTTCCGGGCCGCATAGGCGGTGACTGGGCTGATGGCGGGGTATGGCAGCAATTATGGCTGCACACCTACACGGCATCTCATGGCAATATTTCAGGTGCCTGGGACAATTCTTATAACACCATTGGCGCTATAAACATTACCCTTGGCCTTTTGCAAGGTTTGCAGCAAACACCTGCTACAACCTACTCCATTGCCGAGTTGAAAACTTTGCGTGCCTATTTCTACTTTTTATTGCTTAATAACTTTGGCAATGTACCGCTTATTACTTCGTCCAGTACTGATGCAAGTACGGTGAAAACCAGTCCGGCATCGACTGTTTACACTTTTTTAGTTAACGAGCTAAAAACAAACGGTCCTATATTAAGCGCTAAAACTCCGGCACAA
>JANYAB010000233.1 GCA_025355225.1 Bacteroidota bacterium | reverse complement strand
CTGGTGGGCTTTAGCGATATCACGGTGATACATGCCCACCTTTTTGCCAATTACCAGGCACAAACCATACACGGGCAAATGCCGGTAAACATTCCTGATGCCTCGGCATATTCCCTGGAAACATTGAGAAAAACTTTGTTTGGTGAAGAAATCAGTTATAAATTCACATCACATGCATTAAATAAAAGCGGTGAAGCCACTGGTGTTCTCATTGGAGGCAATCTGAGTTTATTGGTAGCTGTTTTGGGTTCGGTTTCAGATTATAATTATGATGGCAAAATACTGTTTATTGAAGATGTAGGCGAATATCTTTATTCCATCGACCGGATGGTCCGTACACTTGACCGCGCGGGAAAACTGAAGAATCTTGCGGGGCTAATGGTGGGTGGTTTTACTGAAGTAAAAGATAATGATATCCCCTTTGGACAAACGGTGCCTGAAATTATTTTGGAGGTCGTAAAAAATTATAACTACCCGGTTTGCTTTGATTTCCCGGCAGGACACATCCCCGACAACCAATCCTTAATATTGGGAAGAATTTTAAATTTATCAGTAAATAGGGAGCATGTGGTGGGGAACTATGACACGATTAAAGGATTTCATTGATTAAACCTGATGCTGATAAATTCGAAACTCTATTTATAAATTTCTTTCCTTCGTTAAATGTAAATTACGACTTTGCAACATTTTAACGTTTCAACTTTACAACATTTCAACAAACAACTATGACACTTTTCAGCAACTTAGGAAATTATAGAAATTTTGGATTATTAATTATCCGGATTGGATTAGGTATAATGTTTATTTATCATGGCTACCCTTTATTAGGTGGTGGCGTAAAAACGTGGGAGGCCATAGGCAGTTCAACCAAATATGTTGGCATTCATTTCTGGCCCGTCGTGTGGGGGCTTTTAGCTGCGACCACCGAAACCTTTGGGGGCTTTTTGGTTATCATAGGCCTCGCCTTCAGACCGGTGTGCCTGTTGTTGCTGATCACCCTTGTAGTTGCTGCCTTTTCTCATTTTGGTAAGGGAGAGGGGATGGACGGCGCCGCGCACGCCATTGAAGATGCTGTTATGTTTGCCGGCTTGCTTTTTTTGGGACCGGGCAGGTATAGCGTTGATAAGAAGTAATGAACCGCACGCAAATAAAAAACCCCGGTAAAAAATTATTACCGGAGCCTGTTATTAACTATTGTGTGATCTAATATCCCGGGTTTTGAACAACGTTCTTGTTTGCGTTAATTTCGTAAATCGGTATAGGTAACTGAAAGAGGTTGCTGTTTGCAGGAACAGTCCGAACACTTGCCGGGACGCCTGTACCGTCTGCATTATCGCCAAATGCGGAACGGGTAATAGGCTGGTTAAGTCTTTTTATATCAAAAAATCTCGATCCTTCGAACGAAAGCTCAAGTCTTCTTTGTAATAAGATAGCATCATACAAAGCCTGCCCAGCTTCGGTCCCCGCAACAAAGACTGTATAGCGGTTACTGCGCAGCATGTTCAAATCTGCAAGGGCAGAAGCCTGATTTCCCAAATTAAAATAAGCTTCAGCGCGGTTAAGGTAAACTTCCCCCATTCTGATCACCTTGTAATCAACTACATTGGCATTGCCTGATGCCCTTCCAAAATATTTTTTAACGTAGTTGTACAAGATGCCATTAAAAGTAGACGTATCAATATAAGCCGCTTTGCGCACATCGGTTGCAGCAAATTGATTATAAAGGGCAAAATCAACACTGTACTCCGGCTTAACGCCATTTGGGCTCGCCTGCTCGTACCCTACACCTATTCCGATATTAGCAGCATCTAAAATTTTAACCTTAAACAATACATCCGCCTCGGTAGCATCGATCCATATACCAGGAAAATCTGCAACCGATGCCAGCGCATTGCCAGATGGGGCGTTGGCAATGGCATTAGTAGCGGCATCCACACATTTTTGCCATTCGCCACGGTATAAATAGGCTCTTGATAATAACCCTTCAACAGCGGCCTTATCCAGGCGGCCCACACCATTGTCAATGCCAATTAAACTTTCAGCCTGCACTAAATCCGCCACTACATTATCATAAGCCTTTTTATCAGGAGTTCTGGATGGTAGCAGGGCCGGATCCGTGGAGGTTACATAGGGTACCCCCAAATCAGCATCAGATGCGGAGGTGTACGATTTTGCGTAGAGCCTAAGCAAATCGAAGTGGGCCAAAGCCCTTGCAGCAAGTGCTTCACCCTGAATATTATCTTTAAAAGCGCCGGTTGGCAAATGGCCGATATTTGTTATGATGGAATTGGCGCGCAAAATAACCGTGTAGGCATTTGACCACATATCCCAGGTATCATTACCCGTATATTTAAAATTAAAAAAATCCTGCTGAGATTTACGCCCCTGCTGATTCAGTATTAAATTATCAGATAAAATGTCGGGTGTACTGGCCATTGCGCCGCCATCCTGACCGCCATAATAGGTGTCAGAAGTGCCAACAAAGACCATTCCCGAATAAACTCCAAGTATCGCGTTAGTAAAATCAGCCTGAGTGTTGTAGGCATTTTTTGTATTTACGGCATTACTGGGGTTTTGTATAAGTTCCTTTTTACATCCCGCTACTACAAGCAGCATTAGTATTGATGTATATATATATATCTTTTTCATTTTTCGATTCCTTTCTTATTAAGCAACAGGTTAAAAAGTCAGATCAACGCCAAATGTAAACTGACGTGTATTGGGATAGCTAAACAGGGTATTTTGCCCGGGTATTAGTAAGCCCCCTTCCAGACTACCTATACCTACTTCCGGATCACCATAGAAATGATCTGGATTGATGGTCAATAGGTTTTCACCTGTCACAAAAACACGAAACGATGACACTTTTATTTTTTGGGTTATGTCTTTTGGTATTGTATAAGCCAGTGTCAGGTTTTTAAGCCTGATGTAATTGTCTTTTTGCAAATAATAATCGATCGTCTCCGCCTGGGAAGCGCTGTTTTTATCTGGTTTTGGTAAAACATTTTTATCCCCTGGCTTTTTCCAGTAATTTAGCGCAAGGGTCGACTGACCGGTGTAAACTCCGTCGCCCCATGAATCTAATATCTGCATATTATTATTGTAGGTCCAACCGCCATATGCATAGTTGAAGTGGGCCGACAATTCAATTCCCTTATAGCTTACGCTGGTGCCAAAACCACCAAAAAACTTAGGGTTTGGGCTTTTGCCAGGCAACACAACTTCGTCGCTGCTTGAGTAGGTTTCGGTAATAACTCCATTTTTATCATAGTATTGGGCGGCGCCTGTTTGCGGGTTAACACCGGCATACCTAACCAATTTATAGGTATATATTGGATATCCAGGTTTAACCACACCCACGCCGTTGCTATTGATTTCGTTCGCTCCACCATACAATTGGGTCACTTTGTTTTGATTGTAATTGATGTTGCCGTAAACGTTCCATTTTATACCGTGGCTCCTGATGATATCAGCGCTTAAAGAGGCATCAATACCCCTGTTGTAGAGTGCGCCCACGTTTTTAAAAACTGATGAAAAACCGGTGGTTTGTGATACCGGCAAATTGAATAATAAAGCTGATGTGCTTTCATTATAATACTCAATTGTACCTGTGATACGACTATTTAGTATTTCAAAATCAAATCCAATATCACGCTTCAGCTTTTTTTCCCAGGTCAGGTCAGGGTTTGGTATCTGTGTTGGAATGGTGGTAGAAAGGTTATTATATTTTCCAAAACCATTTAAGCCCAATGATTGATAATTGCTAATACCGCTGAAGTTACCGGTGTTCCCTATTGACGCCCGCACCTTTAATACGTTTAGCCAATTTATATTCTTCATAAAATCTTCAGACGTAACTAACCACCCCAGGCTGGCAGCGTAAAAATTTCCATACCTGTCATTAATACCGAACCTTGATGATCCATCGCGCCTTATACTGCCGGTAACAAAATATTTGTTCTTATAATTATAATCCACCTCTCCCAGCAACGACACTATAGTATAAATTGACTGGGTAGTACTGTTAGTGCCCGTGTTAGCCGCGGCATTATTTTGCGTACTTAAATCCGGATCAGGATACCCCTTGCTACTTAGTGAGTAACTGGTAAATTGATCTTTTTGAAATTCCTGGACGGCCAGCAAATTAAAATGATGATCTTTTACCACATCAAATTTATATATCGCCTTATTGATCCAGTCATAGTTAAAATCGCGCGAACCATTATCCGTTTTTTGACCAGGTGCAGCCGGGTCGCCTACATATCCATCAAGGATAGATCCCGGTTTTATAAAATAGGCCCTGGTATAATCATCCAGCGTCATACCAAGTTGAGTGGATATATTTAATCCTTTGATGGGATGCAAATCCAGCGTTGTGCTATTGTAACCATTAAGGAATTTGGTCACTTCGGGGTTGTTTTTTAATGCCTCCAGTATAGGAAAACCCTGGCTGGTTAAATTGTAGGTGCCATCAGCATTGAAAACCTTCTCGTATGGATTATACCCGTACATTGCGTAGAATGGGTTTTGCGCATTATACAGGTCTCTTGTCTCATTGGTGCTCCGCTGGCCAAGGCTAAGATTATTACTTAGGGTCAGCCATGGTTTTACCTGGGTGCTCAGGTTTATTTTACCGGTATACCTGGTTAGGTTTGAACCGACTACGATCCCATCTTCATCGTATTTTTCGAAAGAAACATAGTAATTGGTTTTATTTTCGTGGCCGCCAATGGTTAGCTGGTGCTGCATTATACGGCCGCTGTGCAGAATATCATCCTGCCAGTTGTGCGATTGGGCGATCAGGCTGTTCCAGGCCGGTTGCCTTTGGGCGGGGGTAAGGTCGGTAACCTGCGTCCCCGATGGGAATCCGTTATTTTGCAGG
The DNA here is from genome assembly GCA_025355225.1 of Bacteroidota bacterium. GTDB lineage: Bacteria > Bacteroidota > Bacteroidia > Sphingobacteriales > Sphingobacteriaceae > Mucilaginibacter. Next base: position 1,714 of record JANYAB010000233.1, on the reverse strand, counting down.
TAAGCATCCAGGTCGGAGTTGGTATAACCCAGATCATATTCATACTGTAGTTTTTGGGTGGCACTCATCATCTGGAAGTTATCGGGTATCTTTCTATTGGTACCATATTGAAAACTATAGGTGATATGACTATCAGATTCGGCACCTGTTTTGGTTGTTATTACAACAACCCCGTTTGAGCCCCGCGCACCATATAAAGATGCTGCCGCGGCATCTTTTAAAATGGAAATGTTTTGTACATCATTGGCATTTAATGTATTATAAAATTCGGGGGCTACATTATCCGGCACCTGCACACCATCTACCACTAAAAGCGGCTGCTGCCCGGCATTTACTGAACCTGTGCCGCGTATCCTGATAAATGCATTGGCGCCTGGACGGCCGTTCTCTGTGGTTATCTGTACTCCCGCCGCCTTACCCTGCAGCAGGTTGTCAATACCCGGAATAGGCTTATCCGAAATCTCCTTTGAAGCGACGGTAGAAATTGAAGAGGAGTTATCGGCCCGGGTCTTGGTCTGATAACCTGTTACTACTACTTCGCTAAGCTGGCTGTTTGATGGCTGAAGGCTAACATTTAAAACGCTATTGCTGCCAACAAGCACTTCCTGCGGCGAATAACCTACAAATGTGAACACCAGTGTTGATCCGGCCGGGACGCTTATTGAATATTGCCCGGTTGAATTGGTTTGAATGCCGGCTTGAGTCCCTTTTATCCTAACTGAGACACCGGGCAGGGGTAATCCATCATCTTTTCCCCTTACAGTACCTGTAACGGTACTGTTCTGTGCAAATGCTTCCATTGTACATAACAAAAGAAGGCACAAACTTACCAGTAAAAGTTTTTTCATTTCTTTAATAATGTAATTAGTTAATAGTTAATTAAATGGCGGCAGCGGCTTTTTCTTATCACGAGTTAAAATTTAATTAAGTTGCCCTTAACTCGGCGGGCCTTGGTATTTTACAATTAAATGACGTTCAATAAACAATAATGTGAACATGATCAATCAAAAAAATAGTTTGGGGAAAGCGGCAATTAATTCGTCAGTTTTCAATGGTTAACGCTCAAAATGACTGTAAGCTCGCGTAGATTAAATAATAGTCTTCTTAAAAAGTCAGGCCCGGGTATTCAATCTCCTAACACATCAAATTGACGACAGTTATTCCGGTGGTGAGGCCCGGCGAAAGGTTTTTAAAAAGAAACCCTGTATCGGCAATAAAATAGGGAAAGCAAAAAAATATTATATTATTAATAAAAATAGCAAATTAAAAAAATAACTAAAGGATAAATTAGTTTGCTTTTGTGTTTTAATATTTAAATTTTACATTAATATTAAATTTCAATAAGATCGTCATGACGAGGAACGAAGCCATCTCTGAACTATGCCAGTCAATGGACCTTTATTTCTTCTATTGACTATCTTGCACTAATTATGAAAAGAGGAGGCTGCGTCTACATCATGACCAATAAAATGCATATAGTTTTGCACTGCAAGCTGCCCGCTCAAAAGACGAAAAATAAGATCGTCATTATAAGGACCGAAGCCACCTCTGAACTATGCCAGTCAATGTACCTGTTGTCTTCCATTGGCTGATGGCCTGATAAATGAATAAATTCTGCTTTTGCTCAATAACAAAATCCTTCACGCTTGATTTGCAAGTGTAGGGGTGGCTTCGTTCCTTATAATGACGTATTTGTAAATCATTCATTATCAGG
>JANYAB010000194.1 GCA_025355225.1 Bacteroidota bacterium | reverse complement strand
CAAAAAGCCAAGCAAAATCATCTTCACAAATCAAGCAGATCACGATAATGATGGCATTCCTGATTATGCCGAAAGCAAATTGAGCAATGGTAGCGCGGAACTCGCCCTAATACCGTTAAAAATCACCGTTACACCGATCTTTAGCTGGAAGGACGTTAAGTTTCGCTTTCAATATTCAGGCCCTCCTAAGGCCCCTGGACTTCCAAAATTTAAAGGTAAGTCTCTTGAAAATGGATTATTTGATTTTCGAAAAGCAAAAAACCCACAAATATAAAAAGGCGTTTCGGGGGTGTTACTGACAAGATTTTGTCAGTAAGTGCGAAAAATTAAAGTGTTGATATCCAAGCGTTAATTAATAATTAATTAAATTATAGTGCTTATAATCAAGTGTTTACTGGCGTAAAATTTTGTTCAGTGTGGTGGTGAACGTGAACAAGATTTCCGTCCCAACCTGGCGTTAGTATGCTGAGCTGGCCAAAAGCGTGGCGTGCCAGTGCCCCGCTGACAGCTATCAAATATGCTCATCAATTTATTCTAAAAATTCGTTGCTGATTGCGTCATATCAAAAAAAGATCTGTTAGGTATCGGGGCTACTGGTCATTGGGGCACTAGTACGCGGCCGCACAAGCCCACGCTGCGTACAAGCGTCAGGGTTGGGGAAGAAGGAAAAGGCCCGATATTTTGGTTCACGCTTCCGGCGGTATGAGGTCAACAATTTTGACGATGTGCTGTTGACTCTAAATGAATGCTAAGAGAACCTGCCAACGCGCCGTGTTGGTATTTTTAATAGCGCTGGTCGCCTGTAATCAACCGAAGAAGCCTGTACAGCACCAAGCGCAACCTATATCAAAGCCGGCTGATACCTCAGTAAAAGCCAACGCTCCCTCAACTGTAGATACAACACTGCCAGCCTTAAAGCCGGCGGATACCACCGCAAAAACCAATTCTCCTGCTCCTGCCAATCAGCAAGCACTCACCCTGCCTGTTTTAGATGCTTTATTTTATGAACCTGGATTTGCAAAGCAATTAAAAACCCAACTGGGTTTGTCAAATGACAAAATCGCTCAATTGAGAGTCGCCGCCCATGCCTCACTGCGGGAATTAAGCGAGGACGGTAATCCCGACACTGCGTCGGCAACGGCGGCCAACGAACGTTACCAGCAACGGATAAAGGCGCTGATTGGCGCGGATAAGGCGCAACAACTATTACAATTAGTCAATCAGCGTTATACACAGGGCGTGGGAGGCATGGCGCCGGACCGGCCGAATTTTGTGCCGACGGATACGCGAATCGTGGTAAATGCGCCGGCTTTCCGGATGGATGTGTTTGAAAAAGGGCAGCTGATAAAAACCTATAAAGTGGGTATCGGTTACCCCGAGTTTCCGTTGCCGGCTGGTATGCGCCGGGCGGATACGGTTATTTTTAATCCGGGCTGGATACCGCCTGACGAACCCTGGGTGCGCGGCAAATTTGTGCCGGGCCGGAAAGTTTCCGCGGCCAATAAGCTAAACCCGCTTGGCGTGGTCAAAATTCCGATCGGGATGCCTTCGCTTATCCATGGCGGCAAGCCGCTGGAGAAGATCGGTCATCTTGCTTCGCATGGCTGCGTTGGGCTGACGAATAAACAGGTGTTGGATTTAGTACCGATCATCCTGCGCCTGGGTCAGTCCAACCTTTCCGCGAAAACGGTTCGGGAGCTGGAAAAGAAAAAACGCCAAACGAAAAGGATAAAGTTGCCGGTGCCCGTACCGGTTGACCTTCGTTATGAAACTATCGTAGCTGAGGATGGCGGTTTGCGGATCTACCGGGATGTATATGAGCGCGGCACGAATACACTAAAGAACGCGAAGGCGGTTTTGGCCGCTTACGACATTCAATATGAAAAGTTAAGCACACAGGAACAAAGCGATCTGGGGGTCGCGCTCGGCGAGATGAACCGCGATGCCCAGGGCCGGGAGATTGCAGCGGCCGACAGCCTGATCCCCTCCAAAGGGGGTGTACCGGCCAGTAAAATGGCCGGGGCCAAAAAGGGCAAGGTTACTTCAAAGGTAAATGGCCAAACGGATATATTGGTGACCGTGACCGCCCTGCAAGGTAAAGGTTATCCCGCTCCGGTTGCGCTGAATGAAGGGCAGCAAAAACGACCCACACACTATAAGCAACTCTCTAAACATCATAACAGACGTCGGCATCATCGATAAAGAAGTCCTGCGGTACGCGGCCGCACAAGGCACACCGCATACCAGTGCCAGGGTTGGGGAAAAGCATAGCCAGAACTAGTACTTCGAAACCCTCTGAAAATGACTTTAGTCATTCTCCTAAGCTCCGATAGTGCCCGTTTTAACTTTTCCGGCTCTTTTGTAATTAACAAAAATAACTCCACTTGGTGTAACAACACTCTCGGTTAAAGTAAATGCTGCAGGAATAGTGCCCTTGTCAAACAGTTTTTTTCCTTCGCCAAGAGTCACGGGGTAAATTTTGAGCCAGAGTTCGTCCGCTAAATCGTGCTTCAGTAGTAGCTGAACGAGTTCGCCGCTGCCCCAAACTTTAATATCAGAACCTTCAGAATTTTTAAGCTTTTCGATGTCTGCCACGCTTTTAAGGAACACCGTGTTTTTCCAATCCGACTTTTTCATAGTGTTGGACATGACGTATTTCGTGACATCATTGATACCCGGCCAATAGTCCGCATGTTGAGGCCAGTAGCCGGCAAAAATCTCAAATGTTTTTCTGCCCAGAAGAATATCTGTCGGTTCCATCTGCTTTTGCATAGCCTTACCACTAACTTCGTCACCATACGGCGCACTCCAACCGCCATAACTGAACCCGCCTGATGTATCTTCCTCGGGTCCTCCGGGTGCTTGCATTATTCCATCTAATGTAATAAATGTTGTTACTATTATTTTTCTCATATTAGTTTAATTGAAATGTTGCTTTGCTGTTCATTTTTTTTAACAGCTCGAAAATATTTATCGAAGCATCTTTTTAATACCAAACGCGATTATGTTTACTTTAAAAAGCCATCCAGGTAACCTAATATTGTTTTCGTCTGCATCATCAGGCTGACATGGCTCTGTGAAGGGACAATGGCCAAATGCGATTTCGGCATCGGTACCATATCAGCAGATACACCGCCTCCCAGTAATTGATATGTTTTCATTAACTCCATTTTATCCAGGCCATCATTGTCGCCCGAGATGAGCAATACCGGCGAAGTAATTTTTGCAATATTGGCATCACCCATATCGAATGGCGTCTGGAGAAAAACGATCATCTGTTCTAAGAACTTTGTCCATTTTGTTTTATCAGGTGCAACGGCATCATATGCAGTTTTCAAAGGAGTATTCATTAAAAATTCAGGCTTAAAAGCTTTAAACGCATTAGTCACTACGGGTAGCCAACCACTAGTTTTATAAGTAGAAGAAATGATCACTAATTTTTTTACCCGTTTAGGGCTTTGTATAGTCAACTCGTAAGCCACGGACCCACCCATGCTATATCCAACAACATCAGCACTGTCAACTTTTAAGTGATCCATTACTCCTTCCACATCACTTGCCAGGCTAGCCAGGTCTAATTTTCTGTCCGAAAACGGTGTGTGCCCATGCCCCCGCAATTCAATGGCAATTACTTTCCTTGTTTTTGACAATTCAGGTATTAATTGCCCCCAATTCATCTCAATAGTCATAAAAGCACCATGCAGCAATACGAGAGGCCTACCCTCGCCATATACTTCGTAATAAACTTTAATGCCATTAACAGGTGCGTAGCCGCTGACGGAAGGTTTGATTTGTTGTCCGTTAGACTGAAGTACGGTAAAAAAAAGAATAGCAATTATTAATACCGGTTTGTGGATATTAGATCCTTTAAATACTCTTTTCATAAAACGTTATTTAAATGAGTTTGATTTTATTGACAATATAAAGATCGAAAGCATTTCGGAATTTTACGCTGTATAAAATCGACAATATGAGGGGCGGATCGCGACAAAATATTACCATTAAATAGAAAAAGACACCCACAATCTATACATTAAAGAATTGATGTTTAGTTAATAAACCATTATCTTTGAAATACATCGGTTACTTACCTACTGCGTTATCACTGACAAATGAAATATCTTCTTTTGCTTTTACTGCTTGGGTCAATACTATTTTCATGTACTAAAAAAGATATCAAACCTAATATCCAGGGAATTGTTTCTGGTCGGGCATATGATACTGTGAACAAGGAACCATATCCAAATTTAATTGTAACAGTTAGCGAGTATCAAACTTCCGAAAGTTTTTTCAGGCAAAGCAGCGCCTTAATTAACATAATAGGTTCAGGCATTACAGATGCAAACGGAAACTATTCCTTTAAATATACCACTACCGGAAAAGGCAATACTTATTATTTAAGTTTAGGCAAACCCGCAGCAAATGTTTCTGCAATCGGACCGAAACACAGCCTATACCCGTTTAACATCGATCAATTTAGGAAAATTCAGCAAATAACGAATGTTGGAGGATCATTAACATACGATTTTAACGTTACCAAACAGTATTTCATGAAGTCAAGGATTGTTATCACAAACGACTTAAATCCACCACTGATCCCTGTTTTTCAAAGTGCTCACAATAAAATTGCCGGTGGTATACAAATATTCGGAAAAAGTAATGATACCTCCGTTTGCATACCAATTTTTAAAAATACAGGTGGCTTCAATATCTATTTTTACGTCACTAATCAAAAAAATGATAGTTCTTATTTTACGAAATTAATGCCATTGAATCCATTGATTGATAGAGATACAATCCAGGGGCCTCTTTATACACTTGATGCTGCAACCTTTAAGTAAATAATTGTGATGCATCGATTAAATTCCTAAAGATTTGTTTCCCGCGAGAAATGTCGCCAATTCTACTGATCTGCGACAGCCACTGCGAAACCTATTGTCTAATGAAAATATAAATTAAAAGGGCAAGGTTACTTTATAATAATTTGTTTATCAATAGATTAAAAGTCAACAAAAGGAAATAAATAGTATGTTTATTTAATTTTTCGACGTTGTGATACCGCATTTTCAGATCAATAACTGAATACTAACCAACACTAAATCCCACATCATGAAATCAGTCATTATTACAGGCAATAGCAAAGTTAATTTCAAAAAGGGTTATTTTTTGGGTCTGCTGTTTATTTTAGGAGTGCAAACAGCGATGGGCCAGAAAATTCTCATCATCAGCGACAGTCTTAAGGCCAATGCGGAAGTGCTGAAAGTAAAAATGGGCGTTCAGTCAATGGGAAAGATACCAAAATTCAAAGTTGGCGACTATGCAGTTGTTGCCAGTAAAATGGGATGGGCCCATTCCAGCAGTACTAGTAATTTTTTCAATACCAAATCCGACAGCAAATCGTCCCAGAAATTTTCATTTGTTCTGGCCGGTCAGGGAGTTGATTCTGCAAAAGTAGATGCCGCGACGAATACCCAGTTGCAGACACACAACGCTATCCGGGTGTCTGACCATTTTAGCTGGGGTGATGACGAGTTACTAAAGCAATCGTTCAATTTTTCGGCTTATATTTCGTTAACCAGCGACACAAGTGAAGCATGGGTGCTGGTGATGCAAGATGAAACAGGCTCGCAGACTGACGGGAAACACAAAGCATTTCTGACCGACGGTGCGCGGCGAATACAAATCTTGCCGGTTAGTTCAGATAGCAACGGACAACACTCTTTGTTGCCGGCCCTGGGCTATGAATTTGTTGAAATCGGTAAATCCGTTGGTGCGCTTCAATACTCGGGAGGTGGTATATTTCCGTTGAACCATAATATAATATGGTTACATAAGGATCTTGATCCTAAAATGAAATTGATGCTTACAGCCGCAATGATCGCTATCCTCGAATTAAAATTCGGGCAACAGGTTGGGCATTAGTTTCACCGTCTTCGCAGGGTTTCCGCAATGTTATTAAGTTAAGAAAAATATGTAGTTGCTCACCTGCCCACGCGCCGTGTCGACTCACCCCCAACCCC
>JANYAB010000152.1 GCA_025355225.1 Bacteroidota bacterium | reverse complement strand
AAAAATTATCCGTTTGAGTTGCATTTGCTGGGATATGCTGCCGAAGAAATTAAAAGAACTTTTAATGAAAAATTAAACCAGGCAACATCGATCACGCTGCATTTCCATGAGCCTGTACCGCCGGATGAAATAATAGTTTTTGCCTCTCAGTTTAATCTGGGGTTTGCCTCAGAAAGCAACTTTCCGCTCAACAGGGATATCTGTTTAACCAATAAAATATTCACATACATACAGGCGGGCTTAGGTGTTTTAGCAAGTGATACCAAAGCACAGCGCAACCTTTTAGACAAATATCCGGAGATAGGTAAAGTTTACCAAAACAGCGATCCAAAATCTTTGGCCGATATTTTATTATATTATCATCAACACCGGGAGAAACTTTTTGAATTGCAAACAACCGCCTTATCTTTAGCGCGCGACAAACTAAATTGGGAAACAGAAAGTCAAAACTTTTTGACTGTGATTAAAGAAACATTAATCAATAATTGAGCAAGAAGGTACTTATAATTTCGCCCCACTTACCGCCTTTGAATGCGGCTGACATGCAGCGTATCCGCATGAGTCTGCCTTACTTTAAACAGTTTGGATGGGATGCCGAGCTAGTGACGGTTGATGCCTCATTTTCGGAGATAGTTAAAGACAACCTGCTCCTTCGAAGTATTCCTGCTTATATCAAAATACACACGGTAAAAGCTTTCGACAAAAGCTGGACCTCAAAATTAGGCTTAGGTAGCCTGGCATTACGTTCGCTTTGGTTTTACCGGAGAAAGGTCAACCAATTGCTTAAAGAAACTCATTTCGATCTTGTCTATTTCTCGACAACTCAATTCCCGGTTTGTATTTTGGGCGCAGGATGGAAAAAACGTTTTGGTATTCCTTATGTAATTGATATGCAGGACCCCTGGCATTCTGAATATTACAAGGATAAACCTAGCGATCAGCAGCCGTCTAAGTACTGGTTCTCTTACCGCCTCCATAAATTCCTCGAACCTATTGCAATGAAAAATGTGGATGGTTTGATCAGTGTTTCTGAAAACTACATCAGCGGTCTGAAAACAAGGTATCCCTCTATAAAAAACATTCCGGCCGCAACCATTACCTTTGGCGCGTTTGCAGCCGACCTTAAAATAGCTGAAGATAACTGTCTGCAATTTACCCCTTTGCTCGACCCACAATTTACCAATATAGTTTACGTAGGTCGTGGCGGCGCCGATATGCACCAGGCTATAACCGTACTGTTTAAAACCTTAAAAGATGGTTTAGATAGCGAGCCCCAAATATTCAATAAAATAAAAATCCATTTCATTGGAACCAGCTATGCCCCTAACGGACAGGGCAAGCCAACCATATTACCATTGGCAAAACAATTTGGGATAGAAAATAACATCGTTGAAATTACCGATAGAATAAGCTATTACCATACCCTGATAACACTGCAACAGGCTGACGCATTATTTATTCCGGGCTCAGATGACCCCAAGTATACGGCATCAAAAATTTACCCATACCTTTTAACCCGTAAACCGTTACTGGCTATATTTAATGCTAAAAGTTCGGCGATAGGCGTATTGAAGGAATACGGCGTAGAACATGTCTATGGCTTTAATTCGGGAAATGATGTAGATATTAAAATTTATAACTTTTTAAAACAGGTAGTAAGCCACGATATCAAAGAATATGATTATAATGCTAACGCAGTAAAAAAATATTCCGCAGAAAGCATGGCTGGTCAGCAATGCCTGCTTTTTGAAGCGGTGATTAATGGAAAAGATTAAAAGAACGCTCGGATTTATACTCACCAACCCTTTAAGCAGACGGCATGCAGGTAAAAGTATCTTCCGTTTTCTGCTATGGCAGATGCAAAGTAGTTTGTCACCCTCAAAATTCTACGTAAAACAGTTTATAAAGCCGGTTAAGTTTTATGCACGTAAGGGATTGACCGGGGTAACCGGTAATATTTATGCCGGCTTACACGAGTTTAATGACATGGCTTTTTTGCTCCATTTTTTGCGGCCCGAAGATGTCTTTTTCGACGTGGGAGCAAATGTGGGTTCCTATACTTTACTGGCGTCGGGTGTATGCAATGCCAAAAGTATAGCGATCGAACCCGTTAAATCAACATTTGAAATTTTAAACAAAAACATTGGGTTAAATAGCCTGCAGGATAAAGTATCAGCCATAAACGCTGCTGTGGGTGCGAAAAAAGGCACTATTGCTTTTACTTCAGATGAAGATACCGGTAATCATGTTATTACTGAAAATGACTCGAATACTGCAGGCATAATAAATGTTCCGGTTATAACTATTGATTCATTGATCAATGCCGCTCCGGTTCTGATCAAAATCGATGTAGAAGGCTACGAGACAGAAGTTTTAAAAGGGATGGAAAATGCATTGGACCTGCCTATGCTAAAAGCAATAATAATAGAATTAAATGGTAGCGGTACGCGCTATGGATATGACGAAGAAAAAATACATAACGGTTTGCTCGCAAAAGAATTCAAGCCATATTCCTATGATCCTTTTAAACGTTCATTGACAGCAATAGCATCATTTGGAAAATTTAACACGATTTACTGCCGGGATGAGGATTATATCAATAAGCGTTTGCGGCAAGGCAAGGGTATCCATATTATGGGGGAAGTGATATAACTATGCGCCTGGCTATAGTCACAACCCACCCCATACAATATTATGCACCTATTTTTAAATTGCTTTGTCAGCGTAAAAAAATAGATATTAAGGTGTTTTATACTTTGGGGCAAAAAGACGGCGATATTTACGATCACGGATTTGGTAAAGTGGTCAAATGGGATATACCCCTGCTGGATGGCTATCCTTATGAGTGGATTAAAAACACGTCTGTTAAGCCCGGCTCACATCACTACAGGGGCATTGTTAATCCAACCCTTTTAAAACAGGTTTCGGACTGGCAGCCAGATGCTGTTTTATTCATTGGATGGGCGTATCAAAGCCATTTAAAAGCAATACGCTATTTTAAGGGCAAATTACCTGTATATTTCCGTGGCGATTCAACACTTTTAGATGAGGTCAAAGGAATAAAAACAATAATAAAGCGTATATTTTTAAAATGGGTATATAAACATGTAGATCGTGCTTTCTACGCAGGTACCAATAACAAGGCTTATTTTAAAAACTACGGGTTAAAAGACGAACAGTTATGCTTCACACCGCATGCTGTTGATAACGAAAGATTTACCATCGACGCGGATACGGATTCAATATTGGTGCGTCAGAAGATCGGGGTCGGCGCTAATGACCTTTTGGTTCTTTTTGCAGGGAAATTAGTCGACAAAAAGTCGCCCGTGTTATTGTTCGATGCCTTTTTAACATTGAAAAAGCGGGGTATCCATTTGTTATTTGTCGGGAACGGGGAGTTAGAGGAGAAGCTAAAAATCAAAGCGCAGGGTATTGAAAATATACACTTTATGGACTTTCAAAATCAAAGTCTGATGCCTGCGGTTTATCGCGCCTGCGACCTGTTCTGCCTTCCCTCAAAGGGCCCGGGAGAAAGCTGGGGGCTTGCTGTAAATGAAGCAATGGCTTGCAGCAAGGCAATTTTGTTATCGGATAAAGTTGGATGTGCAGTTGATCTTGTAAAAGATAATTACAATGGGGCGATTTTTAAGAGCGAAAACGTTGATGATTTAGTTGCTTGCCTGGAAAAACTTACGCAGTCGAAAGACTTAC
>JANYAB010000095.1 GCA_025355225.1 Bacteroidota bacterium | reverse complement strand
CGGGTTTTTTTTGTCAAATAACTATTGTTTATTGATCACTATTTTCTTTTTCTCATACTCGTTCAACGTTTTAATAATAGCTGATGGCGTTTTCCACTCGAACAAGTGAATAAGCCATACGGTAAAACGGACAAAACCGGTGGTCTGTACCAGGCTGTTGCCCAGTTTGGTTATAGTGGCCCCTCTTTGCACAACGCATTGAGTATAGTCCTCTCCCTTTTTTTGGATCAGGTCTTCGGCGAAGCACCAGGCGCCGTCGCGGGCATTACTTATGCTGAATTGTATGAGCGGCGAATTATTGGTAGCATGTAAACCAAGCAGGGACAATAACGGCGAGATCCGGTCGAGCTCGGCCAGTACCTGGTAGGTTAATGACGAGATGACAGTATTGATAGCATCAAAATTCTTCTGCATAGTCGCTATGGGCTGCTGCCCGCATACCTCAACGGCGGCAACACCCAGGTCGAGATTTATATGGGCGTTCATCCCTAACAATAAATGCTGCAAAACCAATACCGACGATTTCTCTGCCTGCTCAAACGCGAGCGCCCAGGGCCCGGACGGCTTTTCCTTCTTCATCCATTTCGCATAGGCATCCAGGTAAAAACCCGCAAATATCATATCGAGTTTTTTCATCTGCTCCCCATCCTCAAACTGCCCCGAAGCAATGCCATCCTTTACGCTTTTGGTCACCTTCAAATATAATGCAGCAAAGTATCCCAATCGGCTGTTGGTGGCAATACATTCTGTTATAATTTTTTCCAATGAAGCGATAACATCGTCAATTGAACTTGCGGCCATAAGTAATGCAGGTAAAAAAACTCTGATTTAAAGATAGAGAAATTGGAATATAAAATGCAGAAAGGGACAAGAAGAAGAAATAGTTAAACAGGTTATTTATGAATATGATTTTATATCCTATTATGATAATATTTTCTTTATGGGTAATATTTACGCGATAGTTTTAATTGCGCAAAAATAATATGTGTTATCAAAAGCAAAACAACATAAAACGCAGCCGTTTGCAGCCAGGTACCAACGCTTAAAGAGTTGATGGATAGGTGATAAGGTTTATTGGCCATTTGTGGATTTTAAATATACAAGAAAACACTGCATCGCAATAAAATATTTTCATTAATAATTTAATAATTATTAAAATAACGTGACTGAATATAAATATGGAGTAATAAGATATCGCAAAAAGCCGGACAATTTACCTTCCTAAAGCGATTACCTTAATAAAGCATAAAAAAAAGCAACAAGTAACAATGTTGTTATATAGCCAGGGTATGATAAATAAATATCCAAAGAGGATGAACTTCAATACACTGGATGGACATGTTCTATTGGGGATGCGCGTCCAGCCGTTTTTCATAACAATAAAAGCGAAGGTTGGGCCTAAAACCCAGGCCAATTTCGCCTGCAAATTCGTATCCAAGCTTCGGGAAAAGCTGGCGCGTGGCCTTGTTATTTGAGTTAGTATCAATCCGCAGCGTCTTTATCCCCCGGCTAATGGCCTCGCGCTCCGCCTGTTGCAGCAGCATAGCGCCTATACCCTGCCCCCGGTACCGTGCACTTACCGCCAGCCGGTGTGTTACTATGGCCGTTTCGTTTAAATCCCAGCCTACATTAGCGTATTCGGGCTCCTGGTCGGTAGTAATTGCGGCGATACCCGCAATATCACCGTCGGCTTCTGCTACCCAAAGCTGACTGAGTACAATGTCGTTCTCAAAAACCGGGGCATTAGGATATGTGCTGTCCCACTGAAAATTACCGGCAGCATTCATAGCCGGAACCACTTCGGCTATCAGTTGCATTATTTGAGGAATATCGTTTAAAGTGGCGAGCCGGATGAGCATAGGATATGGAAAGCTCAAAAGTAAAAATGTTGGTCAAATAAATTGATGCTTCGGTAAAAATTGACAATCTGTGAATAATATGATGATTGAAGCGGGTAGCTGTGCTAAACCTTGCAAGGCATTGCGGGTAATGAATGGACATTTTGCTGAAATTAATCATTGTTCCGCTCATAGCCGCGGGGCTTAGTCACTTTTGGGGCGCCAAAAGTAACCAAAAGCGCTTGTCATCAGAAATGCTTCTTTGCGCACAAGGCCTTTGCGCTGCAAATCAGGCAAAACCTGGGCTGCAAACTATTGCCCTTTCTTGCCGCTCGAGGCCGGGGCTTGGCAAAATTTGCTATGCCCTGCGGCCGCACTTGGCTATCATTGTTTTGCCTTATTTCGGCCGAAGCTGTTCTGCTGACGGAAGGAAAAATAAAACCACAAACCGTAAATAACCTCAAAATTCGGCATTGGCTGGTTCGGGTAGCACAGACCAAGCCAAACCACTAACTTTCACAGAATCAGACGCAGCCGAGAGTTTATTCACAGTTGTCTGTTTTTTTTAGGTGTTCATGAGATCGCTGCGCTAAGTTCTTTTGGTTACTTTTCTTTGACGGCCAAAGAAAAGTAACATTCACTGACTTTCATAAACCACCTGGCCTAACCACTCAAAGCACAAACCATTGTGAATAACCGTTTTTAAAATCAAGACGTTTTGTATTATTGAGGATGATAACGTTCAAAGATGTCATTCCACCTTAAGAATTTCGGGAAATTTCACAACTTGCAATAAAGGAATCATGCACAGCAAAAAAATTAGCCGGGACATGACACCCGGCTAATCTGAAATTTAATTAAACCAAACAAAACAATGACACCACTCACTGCACAATCAAATTTATCCTAATATCATTTTCTTTTCAACCTCATTCTATTAACATATTAACAATCAGCACGCTTGTCATAAACTAATATCCTCCCAAAAAAATCATTTGCATAATTAAATTATTATTCTTTACTTTGAATTACAAAGTACTTTCAATAATTCAATAATTAATAAAGTCATGAACAAATATTTATCAATCTTCAAAAGCTGGTTCGGCTACGCTGCGCTGGTATCCCTGCTGTGCGTTGTCATCTACATCGTAACCCAGCAAAACTTCAGGATGTCGGCCAACGACCCGCAGTATCAAATGGTGGAAGATGCGGCCAACGCCATCGACAAAGGCGCTGACCCGAAATCGTTGGTTGGCCCCGCCCCGGCTATCGAAATTTCTGAAAGCCTGTCGCCCTTCCTGGTTATCTATGATGTTGCCGGAAACGTGGTGGCAGGCACCGCTACACTAAACGGTAAACCGCTTAAAATACCGCAGGGCGTGATAGATTACATCCAAAAAAACGGAAAAGACGCTGCCAGCTGGCAACCCGAGCCCGGTGTGCGCCAGGCAATGGTTGGCTCGGCAACCGCAGGCAAAAAATATATTGTGGTTGCAGGCCGTTCGCTCAGAAAGACAGGCGAGCGGATAGACCTATTAGGTGAGCAGGTATTATTTGGCTGGGCCATGTCACTGCTGGCTATGCTGGTAGTGGTGGTTTTGCAGGATATGATGACAAAAAGGTTAGAACAGCAACTGGTTCGATAGGTTGTAAAACAATAAAGCCACCTTTTTAAAGGGTGGCTTCAATCTTAGCGATAAGGTTTTAGGATTATTTAACTTCTACGAAAACACAAGGATGCATGTTACCCATTAAGAGTATTTTTATCATTATATTCAATAATTTTTATTAGAAGTAAATAAAATGATTTTAATAACCCGTCGAAGGAACCCGGGTAACTATCACTAAGATGGGATTTTGTTTTATATTAATGTGTGATATAGTATAAAGCTACTTCATACAAAAATAAAGACCAACAACTGATAATATTTGGATACAAATTACAACTGAAAGTCTTTTAAGGCCCTTCATATTGGAAGGGCCGTATACATATATCGCAAAAGATAAAAAATATACGACCATGGCCAAGCCCGCAACTATTAAAAGATTTGGGCCTTCAGGGTCATTGAAAAATAAGAACAGCATTCTGGAGAAAATGATGGCTGTTGCTCCCAACATAATTAACGAAATCTTTTTTGATTTGAAATACATATTTGCGATGTTATTGTTAGGTGTTCGGTAATTAGTTCA
>JANYAB010000084.1 GCA_025355225.1 Bacteroidota bacterium | reverse complement strand
GTCGGTGATAATATGATTCTACGTTCCTATTACCGCTATTATACAGATAACTGGGGCAGCACCTCCAATACGGCTAACCTCGAAATCGCTTATAAAATTTCACCTTTCTTGTCTATCTCTCCCTTCTACAGGTATTATACTCAAACGGCTGCAAAATATTTCGCGCCATATGGAACCCATAGTCCTACCGATCAGTACTATACCAGCAATTATGAATATGCAAAGTTCCAAAGTCAATTTTTCGGTGTAGGTTTCAGGATAGCGCCGCCTAAGGGAGTTTTAGGATACCCGAACCTGCACGATCTGGAAATAAGATATGGGCATTATGCACAAACTACAGGCCTGTCATCAGATGTGATCTCGATAAACCTTGGGTTTAAATAATGTTTAAGTGCTTCCTATCTTTTAATGTGATCGTGGGGCGAATGGTGTCAACAAATTTCTGGGTGAAAAAACAATAAGGCAGCCGATGAAACCGGCTACCTTAAGACTAAACCAATTTGATATTCAACACAGTATAAAAATACGACTTGTAAAATATGGTTAGAACTCCTTAAAACCCCGACGGGAATTATATAATAAAAATTTAAATAAAAGACTCTATCTAAAACTGCAATTTATTATAAATCAACAGCTTATCTCGCTAATAGCTTGAAAAAATATAAATTAAATTGTTGACTCGAGCATACATTGATCTTACTTTTTCATTACCAATTTCGCGACTACAGAATCGCCCACCATTTTACCATACTTATTTGCTACAATGCACGAGTTATGATAGTGTATACCGCCATAAAACCGAGCCCAGGTATTCTCTGAAGCAGCTTGTCTAAAGGATTTGAACGACCTGTTTTTTACGCCAAATTCAAGCTCTGTGGTATCGGTGTAAGCCACGTTATCTCCAAACACATTGCTCAGGGCTTCTGCTGCTGCAGTTGATATCGTGCTATGTCCGCAAGTGTATTCCGGAAAAGGTGGTGTTTGAAGGTGAGGTCGCCAGTTAGGATCAAAGTATTTGTTAATGATGGTTTCGGGCCGTGCAGTTTTATAGGTGAATTTGGCATCCCAGCATTCTACGAAAGCATCAAACATGGCGATAGAAGTTTTTGCATAAGCGCATACGGTAGTATTAAAATCGGCATTTGTTTTCTTTGCAGCTATACCTACAATACTCATCCAATGCCCCGAGGGCGAAAATTTCTTGGTGATGAACATTACATGCCCTGATACGTTGAGCTTACCCGGATTATCATCCCAAAAATCAGCTATATGCGCTTGTTCAGGTGTAAGGCTGTCAACCGCATTTTTCACAGCCATCACCTCCTGGTAATACTTACTATTTTTATCCTTTATGTTAAACGGCGGCGGCGGCGGCACCATATAAGCTTTAAGACCATTCATTACCATTGGCCTTATGTTGCTCCAATGTGGTTCAACCGCTTCAGAATAAGCAGGGGGAGTTGGCACCCATCGTCCTGCCGAATCATTGACCGCAAATTTGGGCGCGCTCCGCATTTTTAGATAATTATCTTTTTTACTCCATGCCATAATAGAGGCAGCTACTGCTTTGGCATATTTCTCCGAATTAGCAATCATGCTACCTGGCATACCATGAGTAACCGCTATCTGGTGCAGGCTATCTGTAAAATACTTCATACTGCCTTCAGGAAATGTAACGGACTCTCCTACTTTGCAAAAAGCCAGTAATGCGGCATATTCGTAATCAATGTCCTCATTTGCCTCCGGTTTAGCAACTTTTGTTAAGCCGTTAAGCTGTCCCGCAAGCGATTTGTATTTATCAGGATAACCGGCAGCAATTACTTCATAACCTGCTACAGTTGCATAAGCATAATTACGCGATGCCACTACCGGAGGGAAATTATTTCCCATTACTACACCATTTAATTCATAAACGGTGCGGCTATACAGGGCCGGATCATGCAGTATTTTTTTATAATCAGGCTTTTTACACGATGAAGAAAGTATTACAGCAATTGCAATTAGAAATACATAAGGTTTCATAAAAATATAAGTTTTAAAAAAATCATTGATTAACAATATAGGTCTTTTTCTCTACGCCAACACCAGTTATAGTTATTGATTTCCACTTACCGGGCAGTTTACTTTTAACCTGAACAATACCGTTTGGCGTAATATCCAAACCACCAAAACCCATCAGCAAGCTTTGGACAATGCCACCCGCGCCTGTGGCGAAATAGGGGTTGGTACCTCCTTTGGTTTCAGCTATCACCCTGAATGGCGGATTTAAGTTAGGTTCATAGGCATCTTTAAAAAAATCATTGATTAACAATATAGGTCTTTTTCT
>JANYAB010000525.1 GCA_025355225.1 Bacteroidota bacterium | reverse complement strand
AAAATCCGGCATTGGCTGGTTCGGGTAGCACAGACCGCGCCAAATCACTAACTTTCACAGAATCAGACGCAGCCGGGAGTTTTTCTTTGGTACTTTCTTTTTGCGGAAAAAAGAAAGTACATCCACTGACTTTCATAAACCACTTTACCAGTCCTAACAACGCACTGCAGAACGGGGTTGCTATCGGTTAAACACAGGTCAGAGATTGATAATAAAGATTCCAATTTCTTTTTAGGATTCAAATTACGTATATTAAATGAGATAATTGTTCCGCTCATGGCCGCTGGGCCTAGTCACTTTTGGGGGCGCCAAAAGTAACCAAAACCGCTTGTCACCAGAAATGCTTCTTTGCCGCACTTGGCCTTTGCACTGCCAAATCAGGCAAAACCTGGCTGCAATCTTTTGGCACTGCTTCGCTCACACGGGGCCGCGCGTCAGCCAAAAGTTGCTATGCCCTCCCAGCGCTCATGGCCACCACCGTTTTGCCTGATTTCACCCGAAGCTTATCTGCTGACCCTAAGAAATAATCAGGGAATCTTTTTAATCCTAAAAACGGCGCAGCCTTCTTGAACACCGTTAAAAAACAAATAATATGTGAAAAATCATGGTTCAGACAATTTCGGCGGAAGTGATTGCGAAGTGCTAAAAATTAACTCATTGATTATCAACGTGTATTTTTTTTAGGACAAAATTCAAATATCTTGTAATGAGGTGTTTACTGGTGTTCACTTTTGTTCAGTGTATTGGTGAACGTGAACACGCGCCCGAGTTTTTCGGCATTAATTATGCTATTTGTTTATATTAGCTAATTAACTACCATGAAACACAACTGCCACTACCTCCTGCTACTATTAACTGCCTTTATAGCCTCCTGTTCGCCCAAGGGTCCCTACTCCCTTACCAATAAGGTATATAAACATCAGTCGGATTCCATTGCCAAAGTATTGGAGCTGGAGCAGCCTGCCATGCTTGCCGACAGCACCGGCGCAACAGTGCCGTCGGAGTTTGTAGGGACTGTGAATTTCAATATGCGGAAGCCAAATTATGTGATCATCCATTTTACGGCGCAGGATTCGGCAGTGCAAACGCTTAAGACCTTCACCGTCGTGAAGACACAGGTGAGCGCACATTATGTGATCGGCAAGGATGGCAAGGTGTACCACATGCTGAACGATTACCTGCGGGCCTGGCATGCGGGCACAAGCAAATGGGGCAGTATCAGCGATATGAACAGCTGCTCGATAGGCATCGAAATAGACAATAATGGCAAAGAACCTTACACCGATGCGCAGGTAAAAAGTCTGCTGGTTTTATTGGCCCAGTTAAAAAAGAATTATAACATACCTGCGTCCAATTTCATCGGTCACCAGGATATTGCCCCTCTTCGAAAACCAGACCCAGGCCCTTTTTTCCCCTGGAAAGTATTGGCGCAGCATGGTTTCGGCTATTGGAGTGACGATGTGCTGGAACTTGCACCGGATAACTTTGATTATACTACCGCCCTGCGTCTGATAGGTTACGATACGTCCAACATTACCGCGACAATTGTAGCTTTTAAGCGTCACTTTATACAAACAGATATCAGCCCGCAACTAACGCAGCTGGATTTGAATGTTTTGTATAATGTGTACCAGAAGTATTGAGCCCCCTAACCCCCTGAAGGGGGAATGATTGTCCAACGGTACGTATAAGGTGATAGAACTCCACCTTTAGGGGGTCGGGGGGCTTTTCCACCCATCCTTCAAGGTCACTGTACGATTAAATACCAAATGATCAGGCGTTGAATGTTTATCCAGCGTAAAATAACCTTTTCGCATAAACTGATAGCCTTTGCCTGGTACAGCGTTGGCGAGGTCGGCCTCGATATAGGCTTTGGGGATAATTTGTAAACTATCGGGGTTAAGGTATTCTTTAAAATCTTCGTCTTCGTTGGATGGATCTTCCACTTTAAACAGGCGATCGTACAAACGTACTTCGGCACTATGCGAGTGGTCCACACTCACCCAATGGATGGTACCTTTCACATTGATACCGCTGGTGTCGTTACCCGACCGCGATTCAGGGAAATAGGTACAATGTATCTCGGTGACATTGCCGTTGGCATCCTTTTCAAAGTATTCGCACTTTACAATGTAGGCGCTTTTGAGGCGCACCATCAACCCAACGCCCAAACGGAAAAACTTTTTAGGCGGTTCTTCCATAAAATCTTCGCGCTCTATCCATAGCTCGCGCCCAAAATGAATGTTGCGGCCACCATCACCATCCTCTGCTTCGGGGTTGTTCTCGCTGTACATCTCTTCGAACTGATCTTCGGGATAATTGGTGATGATCATTTTTATTGGGTCGAGAACAGCCATGCGGCGCCATGCGGTTTTGTTCAGATCCTCGCGGATGCAAAATTCCAGCAGGCTCACATCGATCATATTTTCGCGCTTGGCCACCCCGATGCGTTCGCAAAAGTCGCGGATAGAGGCGGGTGTATAGCCCCTCCGGCGTAACCCGCTGATAGTAGGCATGCGCGGATCGTCCCAATCTTCCACATGCCCTTCTTCAACCAGTTGCAGCAGCTTGCGCTTACTCATTACAGTGTAGTTGAGGTTAAGGCGCGCAAACTCATATTGTTTGGACGGGAATATCTCTAAATTCTCAATAAACCAATCGTACAATGGCCGGTGCGGAATAAACTCCAGCGTACAAATAGAATGCGTGATCTCCTCTATCGCATCCGACTCCCCGTGCGCAAAATCGTACATCGGGTAGATGCACCATTTGTCGCCGGTACGGTGGTGGTGTGCATGTTTTATGCGGTACATAATTGGGTCGCGCAGGTGCATATTGGGTGATGCCAGGTCGATCTTTGCCCGCAGTACCTTGGCGCCATCAGGATATTTGCCGTCCTTCATTTCTTCAAACAACCGGATGTTTTCGTCGATGCTCCTGTCACGAAACTGGTTGGGAACGCCGGCTTCGGTAGGAGTACCTTTTTGTGCGGCGATCTCCTCGGGAGAACTATCGTCTACGTAAGCCAAACCCTTGCGAATGAGATTAAGCGCAAAGGCATAAATAATATCGAAGTAATCAGAAGCGTATAGTTCATTCGCCCACTCAAAACCCAGCCAGTGCACATCAGCCTTAATGCTGTCTACATATTCCGTTTCTTCTTTAGTGGGGTTGGTATCATCAAAGCGCAGGTTGGTCTGGCCGCCGTATTTCAATGCCAGTCCAAAGTTGAGGCAGATGGATTTGGCGTGGCCGATATGCAGATAACCGTTTGGCTCGGGCGGGAAACGGGTAAGCACCCGG
>JANYAB010000031.1 GCA_025355225.1 Bacteroidota bacterium | reverse complement strand
CGCGCCATCGGTGACAGCAGCTTTGCAAAGTATGCCCATCGTTTAATAAATGTTTAACAGCTCACAATTGCCGGAATAAAACAGGGTGCGAAATACGCTATATATTATTATTTAAAAAATGGCAAAATGGGCTATTTATTGGTGAATATTACTCTAAATATTATTAATGAGCGATAAAAGAGCCCACATAAATAACGTTACACAATTTCTTTTTTTTCTCCTGCATTCAAACTCCGCATAAAATTTTTTCGGTAATTGAGCGGGCTTTGCTGCGTTTTATGTCTAAACATTTTATAAAAATGAGATACATCGCCAAAGCCGCTATCGAAGGAAATGTCTGATATCGGTTTGTCGGTCTGAACTAACTGCTGGGTGGCGTAATTAAGACGATAGTCAATGACAGTTTCCATAAAGGTTTTCCGGGTAATTTTTTTAAAATATTTACAGAAAGCATTGGGGGTCATATTGGCTATACCCGAAGCCACGTCCAATGAAACCTTCTTTGTGAAGTTTTCTACCAGGTACGCAAGCACCGGGTTTATCCGTTCTTGTTCTGCCCGGGTTTGCCTGGCAACACTCCTTTGCTGATCTAATAATACGTATTCATTTGAAATAGCCAGGTGTTGCAAAATTTCGAGCAGGCCTATCAGCATTTTAAAATTACTTTTCTCTTCCCACAGATGGGTCATACTACGGTTAGCCGAGTTTCTTGTACCCGAATTAAAGCTTATTCCACTGGCGCTTTTTTGAAACAGTTTTTTAATACTCTGTAATTCATCTTTTTTAAAAAAATCATCGCCCAAAAAATTAGTATTAAACTGAATTACTATAGCACTGGCGTCTGCTTTGTCGCCGTTATTTGCTTCGAGTTTCCAGCAATGCGGCAAATTGGATCCAAGCAACACCAGGTCGCCGCTGGTAAAGTCCTCCATATGGCTACCCACATAGCGTTTACCCTTCCCATGTAAAATATAGGTCAATTCAAACTCTTCGTGAAAATGGTAAGGCGCATCAAAGGCTAGTTTACTAAATTTTCTGACCAGGAATGAATGCCCGCTTGTGGGTTGCAGTACTTCATATGATGCTTTAATCATTGCTTATTTTAACAATAAAAATATCTTAATGCAATTTACGGATAAAATAATCCATAATTAAACCATTTTCTTCATTTTTTTCAGGATACTCATCAAATACTTTTGAGTATAAACTTAAATAATATGGAAAGCCAGGTTTCGCAATTGCCGGATTTAAAGGATTTTAAAACAATTCCCGTCGAAAACGTAAATGAGTTTTTAGAAAAAGGGCACACTTTAGTTAAGAATATATTGTCGCCTGAAGAGATAGCTGCTTTCCGTCCGATTATTGTGGAGGCGGCTGACAGGTACAATACCGAGAAGCGGAAAATGGAGGATCGGGATACTTATGGCAAAGCATTTTTGCAGATCATGAACTTATGGCGAAGTGATGAAGCGGTTAAAAAGTTTGTGTTATCCAAACGATTAGCAAAAATTGCTGCTGACCTGCTGGGGGTCGAAAATGTCCGCCTTTATCATGACCAGGCTCTATTTAAGGAACCCGGAGGCGGCCCAACACCCTGGCACCAGGACCAGTATTACTGGCCTATTGATACTAACAATACCATAACGATGTGGATGCCTTTAGTTGACATTGATGTGGATATGGGTATGCTCACCTTTGCCTCGGGATCATTTACAAAAGGAGCAATTTTCGATTTCGAAATTTCTGATGAATCCGAAAAAGCGTTTGATGATTATGTGAGTGACAACGGATTCCCAATAAGCCGGGCTAAAACGATGAAAGCAGGCGACGCTACTTTCCACAGAGGTTTTACCATCCATAATGCACCCGGCAACGATTCGGAAAAAATGCGCCAGGTAATGACCATTATTTATCTTGCCGATGGAGCGCGGGTTTCTCCGCCTAAAAATGAATGGCAAAAGAATGACCTAGCAAAATGGCTGATGGGAAAACCGGTAGGTGAATTGATCGATTCTGAATTGAACCCGAGGATACTTTGATTTGAATATCGAATCATGAATTTTGAACATCGAATAATGAAGGAATACTTCATCATTCGATGTTTGTTATTCGGAGTTCATTATTATAAGATGACTCCGTGGCTTATCGTAATATTATTTCAAATAGCATCCTCAAGTTCCTTTAATTCCTTAAGCTTTACTACTCCTTCGGGCATGTTAGGGTAGAATTTACTAAGTATGTGTATTACTACCGAAATGCTTTCAACGCTTTGATAGGGTGGCATGGAAAGACCGCCAATTAATTCGGAAATCTGCCTGGCCTTAAGGGCTTCATATTGACTGGACATTAGCGATGAAGTGTTATTCGTTTTATGTAACGAGATCATATCCTCAGTTTTCTTGATGCTGTCAATAAGTTCTATTAAGTGTTGATTACGCTTCATAATAAATTTAGGTATCAAATTCAAGCATCCGATAAAGATACTTAATCCTAATTATCAGGAGAAAGCAATATAGGACATTAAAGCTTGCCGCTTCTTATCGCATTAATATCTATTCCGCCATCCAAACCGCATCTACAAACCACTTTTTATTATCGAAAAACAGGTTGAGCGGCCTGAATCCTGCACTTGCAGCCATCTGCTCGGTTTGGAGCGCAGTAAATTTTTGAGAGATCTCCATATAAATATATTCGTCCTTTAAAAACCGGACTTTTTCTTTTTTATTTATAGTTACCAGTTGGTCGTCAAGGCTTATCAAATAACTTTTACACGCCCCAGTTTCGGGATCATAGGTTGGATAATGATCAAACTTGCTAATGTCAAAATCAGCATTCAGTTCACGATTTATTCTTTCAAGTAAATTCAGGTTAAATCTCTTCGTTATCCCTCCTTTATCATTATAGGCTGCCAACACTGTTTTAGGATTCTTCTTCAGATCTATCCCAATCAATACCATATCTCCTTCGGATAGATGTTTGCGCAGTTCGCGGCAAAAATTCGTTGCCTCATTTACCGGCATATTGCCGATGTTGGAACCTAAAAACAATACCACTTTACGCCTATCGAGTAGCGATGCTGCTTCCTTCAACATGTCAAAATACTCACCATTCAGGCCATTTATTTTCAGGCCTGGCAAGGTTGCCGGAAGCTCGCTGTTCAGGTTTGCTATTACGTTTGTAGATATATCGATTGGCAGATAAGTAAAATCCGCTTTTTGCGCTAAAAGATATTCAAGCAGGCAAGTAGATTTCATGGCATCGCCAGCCCCTAATTCGATCAGGTCAAAAGAATCACCGCCGGAAATAAAAGCTTTGCATATCTCGGCAGTTTTTTCCGAGAATATTTCCAGTTCGCATTTGGTGGGATAATATTCAGCACAATTCATCAACTCCTGGAATAGTTTATCACCATTCGCATCATAAAAATATTTGGAGTTTAAATGTTTAGGCGTTGATCGTAAACCAGCTATAACATCGTCATAAAATGTTTCTGTCTTTACTACCGGTGATCCGTTTAACTCTGTTTGCATTAATGGTGAGTTCATTTTTCAATTTTTTGAGTTAATTATTTAGCGAGCCTTATGCCAGTAAATTGCCATTGTAAATGTGTTTGAAAAAAGTTGCGGTAAGTAATTCGGCTATGCCCTGGTGAAGTAACCTCGGAGGCACCCCTTAACACCTGCTGGTTCACCATAAATTTGCCGTTATATTCACCAATAGCCCCCGCCGCCTTCACAAATCCCGGGTAGGGGAGGTAAGCACTTTCTGTCCATTCCCAGCGCCGCCCCCATTTGAGCAAGTTGGCTGCGGCTTCCCATTCAAATTCTGTCGGCAGGCGCAGTCCTCTCCACGCCGCATAGGCCGACGCCTCGAAATAACTGATGTGGCACAAAGGATCCTTTAAATTAAGAGGCTGCAAGCCATTGTAAGTATAGTTGTGCCAATTAGCATCAATGGCGTGCCAGTATAAGGGAGAAACAATATGATTTTTATTAACCCAGTCCCAACCCTCCGCATGCCAGTGCCGAAAATCCTGGTAACCTCCGTCGTTTATAAATGCCAGATACTCCTGGTTGGTTACCAGATCCGAACTTATTTCAAAAGCATTCAGGTAAACTTTATGACGGCCAAGTTCATTGTCGAAACAAAACCCGTCACCGGCAAACCCTATTTCATAAATGCCTTCTTTCAGCTTAATAAATTTCCCATCCGCATGTTCAGCTACCTTTTGCGAAACATAATCTTTTGAGTACGCCGGGAATAAAGGATTGTGGCCTAAAATATATTTGATATCGGTATATAAAAGCTCCTGGTGCTGCTCTTCGTGGTTAAAGCCAAGTATCAGTAACTCCCTAACTTCGGCTGAGGGTTCCTGGCAAAGGAATTTATCCATTGCTTCGTCCATATATTCGCGGTAGCGATAAATATCTATAACAGTGGGGCGACTTAAATTACCCCTGTCCGTGCGGATCACCCGATTGCCGACGGTTTCATAATAGCTGTTAAATACATAATTATATTGGGGATCATATTCCTTATAGCCCATAAAATAAGGTCTCAGGATAAAGGTCTCAAAAAACCAGGTGGTATGCCCCAAATGCCATTTAGGCGGACTGACATCCGCCACAGGCTGTACAACGTAATCTTCGGTTTGCAAGGGGCTGCAAATAGATTCTGTTCGCTTCCTAACTATTTTATAACAGTCTGATAGTTTCATTTAAATTATTTGCTTTCCAAATATCGTTTAAGGTTCGAAATTGTTTTAATATTTAGCTTTTTCGCCTGTTTTTCTCTCATCATTAAAGCATACGCATTATTAAAGCCGATTGGTTTTAGCCATTCGATACTATATTTAGCTTCAAATTCTCTTTGAACATAATTGTAGGTTTTATTTTTATCCAGTATGAGAGAATCTATCGCTTTTGATGAAGGTTGCAGAATAGCCAGCAAACCAGTGCCGGTATATTCCGGGTACAGGTCGATCTGGTTATTGGTTAAAGCATCAAAGCATATCTTTGTACCGCCCAACCCTGTTTTAGTGGCGACATCGTAATCAGTATAGCCCTTTATAAGCAGACTATACATACTGGCAAGGATATATTGCTCGCCAAAAATTTTTGAACCAATTCGTACAATCCCTGAATTGCCATTGCGCGAAGGTTTTAATATAGAGTTGGATCGCAAGAAATCCGCCGCTACTTTTTCGGGGCTTTGATGCAAATAATCCGTCCGGTAGTTGAGGTCGGTCATTATAGAATCGGTAATCTTGCCGGCCAGCAAGTTTAATGTTTTCTCCAGTTCAGGGAATTTTTTTAAAGCATCTTGCCGCACAATTGGCGCTGCGTAATAGGGAGGGAAAATACCTTTGTCATCTTTCAAAACTACGAGGTTGTAGGCCTTTAAACGACCATCGGTAGAGTAACCGCTTATCACATCTAATTGATTTTCATAAGCGGCTTTATACATCACCGCATCGCTGATCACAATGGTATGTATCTTTAAGCCGTACTTATTTTGCAGACCCAGGTTACCATCCTGCCTTCCCATAAACTCGGGAGTGAAGCCGGCAGTAAGCTTTCCGCCATAGGCCGATGGGATGAAATAGAGTGACGCCAGGAGTATAAGCAGCAGTGGTAGGGTTGCAGTAGCAGTTTTAATCTTCTTAAAATTAAATTTCTGTAATCGCGACAGCAGAAAATCAAAAATAATGGCCAGCAATGCAGCAGGTATGGCACCGGCCAATATCATATTGGTATTATTAAGAGAGATGCCCCCGAAAATAAACTCCCCCAGGCCACCTGCAGCAATATAGGATGCAAGGGTAGCCACCCCGACATTGGTCACCGTAGCCGTGCGAATACCTGCGAGGATAACCGGCATAGCCAAAGGCAGTTCCACCTTGAATAATATTTGCCATTTGTTCATCCCCATTGCCAATGCTGCCTCTTTTACCGCGGCGTCGACCCCGATGATACCAGTATAAGTATTGCGGATGATGGGCAGCAAGGCATATAGTAATAAAGCAACAATTGCCGGTTTGGCGCCTATCCCGAGCAAGGGGATCATAAAACCCAAAAGCGCTATGCTTGGTATGGTTTGCAATACCCCGGCAATGCCTAAAATAGTTCCTGAAAACTGCTTTTTTCGTGTGATCCATATACCCAGCGGCAAACCGATCAGCACGGCTATAAACAGCGAAATAAATGTGAGCCCGATATGCTGCATAGTTTGGGTAAGCAGCTTATCGCTCTGCTGACTCATAAACTCCCATAAGCTCTGCTGGTGCTCATTCATGCCCGCTTATTACTTTGATATTGATAAAACGCTGATATTAGTTGTTCAAACCCCGCTGATTTAGTTTCTTCCTTCCACGTGATATTTAAATTAGCCGATTCTCCGAATTTGGTTTTTTCTAATCCCGTCCAGACATCTGAGTCTGCCGAAAAAGACCCGGCTTTGGCATTCACCTTTGCAGGAGGCAACCAATTCCATATATCCCGTATGCGGATGGCCCTGAACTCCAGCTGAAGCCGTTGTTCCTTTAAAAAGCCGCTTACAAAATCATTGGCTGGTTTAAAAAGTAATTCGGCCGGGGTGCCTATCTGTATTATCTTTCCCTTATCCATAAGGCATATCCGATCGCCCAGCTCAAAGGCTTCCTGCACATCATGGGTAACCATAATGATGGTTTTCCTTTTCAACTCGTCCAGCGCCTTAAATTCGGCGTGTATTTTCGCACGGGTGACGTTGTCCAACGCGCCAAAAGGTTCATCCATCAGCAAAACAGGTGGATCAGCCACTAATGCCCTCGCCAAACCTACACGCTGCTGCTGACCCCCGCTTAGTTCGTTGGGATAAACATTCAGATAATCTGGTGTGAGATGCAGTTTTTCCATTAGTTCAGCAATACGCTTTTCAATCCTTTTATTGTCCCATTTTAAGAGCTGAGGTACTATAGCGATATTTTCCGCAACTGTATAGTGCGGAAAAAGACCATTATTTTGCAACACATAGCCAATTCCGCGCCGTAATATCTCAGGCGGTTGCTCCAGGATGTTTTTGCCATCTATCAGAATGGAGCCGGCAGTGGGTTCAATCAGACGGTTTATCATTTTTAAAGTCGTGGTTTTGCCACAGCCGCTGGTACCCAATAGTACCAGGTTTTCGTGCTCCTCTACTTCAAATGAAATACCATCTACTGCTTTAACATTACCAAAATGTTTGCTCAGCTGTTCAACTGTTATCATAGGCAGCTTTAACCCTCAATGGTCATAAAAAGATTGTTTAATGATTCGGAATAGAGCGGATGGGCAAAAACGCAGTAACGGATACGGTCGTGAGTGATGCCGCCCTCCATCGCCATTTGTAACACTGACATGATCTCGCCGCCTTCCTGCCCCAATACGGCAACACCCAATATTTTTTTAGTATCTGCATCCACAATGGCTTTCATAAAACCGCGGGTGTCCCCGGTTTCAATTGCCCTGGCTACACGAGTCATCGGCAATTTGGCAACTTTTATATTCAGTCCCTGTTTTTTAGCCTCTGTTTCACTCAAGCCAACCCTGCCTAACTGCGGATCAGTAAACATGCAATATGGGATAGGCCTGTCATTAATATTATAGTCGGTACCTTCAACCAGGTTACGGTAAACGATGGTGTAATCGTTGTAAGAGATGTGTGTAAACGCCGGGCCACCTTTTACATCGCCTAAGGCATAAATCCCCTTTACATTGGTTTCAAGGTGATCGTTTGCTTTAATATTTCCATGCTCACCTGTTTCGACACCAGTTTTTGGCAAGTTCAAAGCTTCAGTTTGCGGGGCACGGCCAACAGCAACGAGCACGTGCGAACATTTTATTTTTTCCTCTTTGCCGCCGCTTGCTATTGTGGCGGTTATCTTTCCGCCTTCTTTCTTTTTGAACCGGGTGGCTACTGTATTGGTATAAATAGTAATATCCTCCGCCTCCAATATTTTGGTCAATTCAGCAGAAATATCCTCATCCTCACGCGCTACTATCCTGCCTGATCTTTCTAATATGGTTACTTTACTCCCAAAGCGGCGAAACATCTGGCCAAACTCCAGACCTATGTAATTGCCGCCAATAATCAACAAATGTTCAGGAACTTTATCCAGCTCGAGTATGCTGGTGGAGGTAAGATAATCGATATCTTTAAGGCCCTCGATATCGGGAATAATGGTTTTGCAGCCGGTATTGATGAAGATCAGTTCGGCTGTTAATTCTTTAACGCCGCCGTCATTCATTTTAACGGAGATCGTTTTGTCGCCGGTAAACGTGGCCTCGCCGAACATCAGATCGAGGCCTTTTGTTTCCTCGAGCCCCTTCTGACTGCCGTTGCGAAAAAGTGACACCACATCGTCCTTGCGCTTTTTTATCTGCGCCATATTCACTTTGTAGCTCTTGATATTTACGCCCAACTCCTTACTTTTTGACGCCATATACGCCGCCTTTGCCGAAGCCACCCAGGTTTTAGTGGGCGTACAGCCGTCGTTAACGCAGGTACCGCCTACATATCTTTTTTCTATCAGCGCGGTTTTTTTACCAGCAAGGGCAAGCTTTTTGGCCAACGGACCGCCCGCCTGTCCCGCGCCGATCACTATTGCATCGTAGGTTTTCATAATAGGTCAGTTATTTCCCCAATAAAGATTTCACAATTTGGTCTTTGTATAATTGGAACAATTATCCCTTAGTCGGCACCACTAAAAAACCTTACAGTCTTATTTTAGTTTTTATTCATTATAAATGTAAAACATTGGCCAAAGATTTTTATCAACCTGCCTTTAAATTTCGTTATTATGACTTAGCTTTCACAGTATCTGGTTCCCTGTTGTAATTTTTTGAAAATTAATTTTAAAATTTCTTATAAAGCTATATCTTTGCCAACCCAAAATGAGGGGTTTTAATTGCGGAAGTCAGATTGCCGAAGTCGGATTTTTTTCATTCCGCAATTGACATTTCGCATTCCGCAATTAAAAAAAGGCCTGTTCGTCTAATGGTCAGGACGCAAGATTTTCATTCTTGAAATAGGGGTTCGATTCCCCTACGGGCTACTAAGCAGGAAGCCTTTAGCGTAAAACTAAAGGCTTTTTTGCGTTTCGGATGGTGCGCTGATAACACCGAACATAGGCTAAAATCGTTGTAGCACACTCTTCAATATTACGAAGATCAATCCTTGATCAGTGTTTCCTTTTTCCGCCGCATGTTCGTACTGTGCTTTTTAAGAAAATTGTAAGTAAAGGAAAATCCCATGTATTGGGTATTACGGCTGCTATTTGCTCCATCAAAGAAATAATAGCCTTGTGTCACTGCAATGGCTACTGTAGCGGTAATATTAAAATTGATAGTATTACAGATTTCGGTCATTAAAGCTTGTTTCGCACCGAAGGCATACCCACCACCCAGGCATAAACCCTCTGCAAATCGACCTGCAGAAAAAATATTGATCGTTGGCCTGAATTCGATATAGTGTGTCGAATCGTTGGTTGAGCGTAATGAACTTAACCTGCCGGTGGCTAGGCCGATGTCGAAAATCCCATAAGTCCGGCCAAATTCAACAGCGGGTGAGAATCGCTTAGCTGCCCCACCCTTAGTATTAACAAAGACATCGGTATTAACCGATAGATAATAATAACGTGGTTCCTTGTTTTCTTTCGAAGTATCCGATTCGATAACGGTATCTTTCCCCGCGATAGTTTTATGTTCGACATGCGGAATGAGCACTTTTGAAATGTGACTTACCGGTGAAGTCTGAGCGAAAGCACTCCAGGTCATGAATAAGATGCTTGTTGTAAATAATAATCTCATATGTGGAATAAAAAATTAGCTATTAGACACTTAATCGTATTAATTGTTTGCAAGGAGCTTTTCCAGCGAACAATTTCTTTTTTTTATTGTCATTAGAGCACTATGGCAAATCATATGGAACTCGAGAAACATTATACGAATAGAAGCGGATGGCTACGGGCAGCAGTCTTGGGCGCGAATGACGGGATACTTTCCACAACCAGTATAGCTATCGGCGTAGCTGCCGCAAGTAGTACCCGGGGGCCGATCGTTTTGGCGGCACTGGCGGGTTTAGTTGCTGGCGCATTATCCATGGCAGCTGGTGAGTATGTTTCCGTCAGCTCACAAGGGGATATTGAAACAGCGGATTTGGAACGGGAGAAAAATGAATTGGAAACGATGCCTGATGTTGAACTGAAAGAACTCGCCAAAATATACCAAAAGCGGGGTTTAGACCACAAACTAGCTTTGCAGGTTGCAGAGCAATTGACCAAACACGATGCGCTGGAAGCTCATGCGAAAGACGAATTGGGCATTAACGAATTTTCACAGCCAAAACCTTTAATTGCTGCTTTAGCATCCGGCGCCTCCTTTATATCGGGAGGCATTTTACCGTTTTTTGTTTCGCTTTTTGCGCCGGTAAATATAATGGTGTACCTGTTGTATGGATTTGCAACGGTTTTCCTGGCATTATCCGGTGGCGTTGCGGCAAAAGCCGGCGGTTCGAGTATGCTAAAAGGCATCTTAAGGATCTGCTTCTGGGGTACCATCGCTATGGGCGTTACAGCGCTAGTGGGTTATTTATTCGGAGTTAAAACCAGTTGAGCCTAAAGCATTTGCTATACGAAGCTCGGCTATCAGCGCCAAACGTTTTACCTGCTGCCGAATTTGCATAGCATTTATTTCCGGGACAGGTTATTTCTTGTCCTTTTTTTCCAGCAGCGAAATGATTTTATCCAGTTTTTCGATCTCAATGGTATCCAGTCGGTTCATGAGTTCCTCGATCTCTTTTTTGGCAGCTACATTGGTGCGGTAATCACTGTCGGCCTGCGCGCGGTCGCGCTGGCTTTGGCGGTTCTGCGCCATCATGATGATTGGGGCGGCGTAGGCCGCCTGGGTCGAGAAAAGCAGGTTCAACAAGATATAAGGATAAACATCCCAGTGGTGCATAAACGCCACTACGTTCAGGATCATCCAGGCCGCCACGATCAGGGTCTGGATAATGATAAAGCGCCAGGAACCCATGCCGTTCGCTACGGAATCGGCCAGTCGCTGGCCAAAGGTCGAGGCCTGTTTGTGGGTGTCATGCCAGGTCTTTGGTTTTTCTATCTCAGGTAATTTTTTCATAGGATATTCATTAACTTATTTAGCAATAGTAATTTTCTTCTTTCTGACCATCAGGCGAGTGGCCAGTTTATTTTGTTTTTGCCCCTCGTCCCCCAAAATAATGCCCCAGGGTTTTAGACT
>JANYAB010000822.1 GCA_025355225.1 Bacteroidota bacterium | reverse complement strand
CACCTGATCAAGCACTTTACTTAAATGTTTTTTTCCGCTAATAATGTACGCTTGGTCAAAAACTTCACTGTAGGCGTTGATTTGTGATCCAAGCCTGGTCAGGTTATCTTTGTCAGTTTTGATTTCGTAACCAACTAACTTTCCATTCAGTACCGCAATATCCGCACGGATAACACCATTTTTCAATCCGAGTTCATCTACCACAAAAGTATTCCTATCAAGGTGTGCTGTCTGTAAAACGGTTTCGTGAAAAGCAGCTCTTACTATGTGATCTCTCATAACTTGTTTGCGAAAGTAGGATTATTTAGCATATATCAAACTTCATAAGCTAATTTAGCTTTAAATTAATGGCAATACAAAAATACTAAAATAATTAGCATTTAAACAATGGTTTTGCTAATATAAGTTTGGTGAACTACTCCTTTTAATGAAGATTATTTGGTTTAAAAGGCGATAATTTGTATCTTTATTCTATATCATTTAAAGTCAAAACGGTGCAAATTAAACGGGAGTTAATCGGGAGTTTTTAACTTGCAGACTACTAAAATATTGAAATTGAGGCGTATAAGGCATAGGTTCGAGTCCCGTCCATTCCGCTAAAAGAGCCGCAACGCTCTTTAAAACGCTTAAATCATCTGGTTTAAGCGTTTTTTTTTGCTCAAAAAATCGCATAACTACTCAGGTTTTATGACTCGCCCAGGTGACCTATTCGGTGGCCTGTTTCTATTAACTAATTTAGTCACAAATTAACTTTAACTAAATGGTATTCAATTGGTTAGATTGTTTAATTTGGGTTTAAAACAGCTCAAAACTACTCAAAATTCTGGCTTTTTGAATACCTGGATTTCGATTGATATCAAAGCACCTCAAATGACCTCATCGATCTGGGGCCGAGGGTTCCGGTCCTTTAGGGACTGGTGGAAATTTCGCCCAAAAAGTGACCTTATCGGTGACCTATTGGGAAGCTCTGATTAAGGTCACCGAATACCTGGGTAAATAGTTGATTTTAAAGTACTTAATATGATAAAAATGACCTCAAAAGGGCTCATTTGAACTCAAAATTAATGTAGTTAAACAATTTAAAATCAAATGTGGTATGAAAAGCACACAAAGGTTCTCAGTTCTCATCTGGGCTGACAAAAGAAAAACAGATGCTAAAGGTAATGTTCCGCTATACGCTCGAATTACCTATTTGGGCAAAAGGGCGGAAATCTCAATGGGACGTAAAATCGACCCGAACAAATGGGACCCGGAGGCAGGATTCGTAAAAGGTCCGGGGCAGGAAATCAAGGACACTAATAAAGAGATTATCACGGTCAACAATGAGATCCACGCTGCCTTTATGGATCTTAAGCAAACCGATGATTTTATCACCGCTGATAAGATCAAGCAAAGATATGCAGGCGAAGATGAGCCTCAGCGGATGTTGCTGGAGATATTCGATGAGCATAACAAGAATGTGGAAGACCTCGTCGGTAAGGACTTTGTAAAGGCTACGCTAACCAAATATAACACCGTCCGATCCAAAACTGCGGATTATATCCAGCACAGGTTTAAGAAACCCGACATCTACATGGAGTCCATCGATTACGCTTTTGTGACCGGATTTGAAATGTATCTCAAAACCGAGGACGGCATTGAGCACAATACCGCTATGCGTTACATGAAGAACTTGAAAAAGATCGTTAACCTAGCCTTCAATCATGGCTGGATCAGTACAAACCCCTTTAACTTGTTCAAGTGTACTTATAAAAAAGTTCATCGTGAAGAACTGGAATGGGAGGAGATCCATCAGCTCGCCAATCATCCATTTAAGATCAAACGACTGGAAGAAGTCAGGGATACCTTTTTGTTTTGCTGTTACACGGGCTATGCTTTTGTCGATATTGAAAAACTTACGCCCCAGCATATTTTCATTGGAAAAGACAAAGTAGCCTGGATCAAAACGCAGCGGACTAAAACGTATGTAACCGCCAATGTTCCGCTGATTCCTCAGGCCATGGATCTTATCGAAAAATATAAAGACCATGATTGCAGAACGGTATTGAACAAACTTTTCCCGGTGAAAAGTAATCAGAAGATGAACGCATATTTGAAGGAGATCGGTGACCTCGCTTCTGTTACCAAAGTTTTAACCACCCACATCGCCAGGCACACCTTTGCCACCACCGTTACCCTGGAGAATGACGTCCCATTGGAAACAGTTAGTAAGATGCTTGGGCATACAAAATTGACCACTACCCAGATCTATGCGAAGATGAAGGATAAAAAGGTTAACCGCGATATGCACGCCTTAAAGACAAGATTAAAGGAACAGGAAGAACTCGAAGAAGCCGAATTTGCAGAGGAGGAATTAGTATGAATTTGAACGAATCAATCATAAACGATATACAATCGATTATAAATAGAGCCAGGGAATCCGCAATCCGTGCAGTAGACCATGAACGCGTGGTCATGTACTGGCATATAGGTAAACGAATAATTGAAGAAGAACAGCATGGCAAGGAGCGTGCGATTTACGGCGAACGCTTAATACCTTATATATCCAAACAATTAGTTCCGCACTTTGGTAGCGCATTTTCACCTAGAAATTTGAGTCATTTCAGGCAATTTTATCGAACATTTCCAATTGTGTACGCACTGCGTACACAATTGACTTGGACGCATTACCGCTCGCTTCTAAGCATGGAAGTCGCCGAAAAGAGAGAGTTTTATATAGAAGAAACAGTTAAAAATAATTGGACAGCAAGGCAATTAGACCGACAGATTGGAACTCAGCTTTATGACCGGCTTCTGTTGAGTACGGATAAAGAACGCGTACTATCATTTGCAAGGAATGAAAAGCAGCCAGCAGAGCCGAAAGAAATTATTAAAGACCCCATGATTCTTGAATTTTTAGGTTTAAAACCAGAGGCTGCCTACTTTGAGAAAGACCTGGAGTCTGCGCTGATAACACACCTTCAGGAATTCATGTTGGAGTTGGGAAATGGCTTTTCTTTCGTTGCCAGGCAAAAACGCATCCACCTGGATGGGGACGACTTTTTTGTCGACCTGGTATTCTACAACCGCTTGCTGCAATGTTTTGTTATCGTCGAACTAAAGACCCATAAGATAACACATGGAGATCTTGGCCAATTACAGATGTACGTTAATTATTATGATCGGATTGAGAAATTAGCTCATGAAAGTCCTACGGTTGGAATTTTGCTCTGTCTGGAAAAAAACGACACCGTGGTAAAGTTCACCTTGCCGGAAAAGAGCAATATTTTTGCAAGCAAATATCAGCTTTACCTACCTACAGCAGAGCAATTATCTCAGGAGATTCACAATGAAATCCTTAAGCAAAAGGATAAGGAGAATGAATAAATGAATTGGGCACACACCGTGTGTGCCCAATTCATTTACATCAATATTATCATCAGCATTAAAATGTTGATCCATTTCCCCTTTTGGAGAATTCGCTGATATTGACCACCTGATTTCGGCGGAAACTGACCACCGATTCCGGGCGAAACTGACCACCTGATTCCGCGGGAAACTGACCACCCCGGACGGGCAGAAAATGCTGTAGCAGCAACCATATTTTTGGAG
>JANYAB010000818.1 GCA_025355225.1 Bacteroidota bacterium | reverse complement strand
TCCGTCTTTCCGTCTTTCCGACTTTTTGACTAAAACTTACTCAAAATACTCTTTCATACGTTCAAAAAAGCTTTTCTCATTTTTGCCCGGGTTGGGTTTAAAGTTAGGGGAGTTCTGTAATTTTTCCAATAATTCCCGCTCTTCATGACTTAAGGCTTTGGGCGTCCATATATTAATATGAACTAACTGGTCACCGCGGTGATAGGAGTTTACCTCGGGTATGCCTTTAGCTTTAAGTCTTAATATCTTACCGCCTTGTGTTCCGGCGTCTATTTTAATTTTAACCTTGCCGTCAATTGTAGGTACTTCAACGCTGGTGCCAATAGCTGCATCCACAAAATTGATATGCAAGTCGTAGATAACGTTGTTACCATCGCGTTTCAACGTTTCATGTGGTATTTCTTCGATCAATATGATCAGGTCACCCGGTACGCCACCACGCGGAGCCATATTGCCTTTTCCGCTCATACTTAGCTGCATGCCTTCGCTTACGCCGGCAGGTATATTGATGCTGATCGTCTCTTCGCCGCGCACAACGCCATCTCCATGACAAACGGTACATTTCGAGGTAATCACCGAACCTTCGCCATTACAGGTAGGGCAGGTGCTGGTAGTTTGCATCTGTCCCAGTATGGTGTTTGTTACCCTACGCACTGCTCCCTGGCCACCGCAGGTTTTACAGGTTTGGAAAGAGGACTTGTCTTTTGCGCCGGTACCGTCGCAGGTTTTACAGATGATCTGCTTATTTACTTTTATTTTCTTTTCTGCGCCGCTGGCAATTTCTTCAAGCGTTAAACGCACTTTTATACGCAGATTGCTTCCGCGCACAACACGGCGCCCACCGCCAGCACTTTGCCTGCCACCGCCAAAAAAGCCCTCAAATGGACTACCTCCGCCGAATATATCGCCAAACTGGCTGAATATGTCTTCCATATTCATATTGCCGCCGCCATAGCCGCCGCCATTTGCTGAATGGGCGTTCGCTGCATGGCCAAACTGGTTATAACGCTGCCGTTTTTCGGGATTGCTCAATACTTCGTACGCCTCGGCAGCTTCCTTAAAGTTATCTTCAGCCTGTTTATCGCCCGGATTTTTATCAGGGTGATATTTAATAGCCATCTTGCGATAGGCTTTCTTGATCTCATCGGCATCGGCACCTTTCGAAACGCCTAAAATATCGTAGTAATCTCTTTTTGACATATATCTATTTCAATTATTGAATTATCGATTTACTGAATTATTGAATTGTCGAATTTTAGAACATTAAATAGGATATGAAATCCATAATTCAATAATTCAGTCACTCAATAATTAGTTCCCGACTATCACTTTCGCAAAACGTGCTACTTTGTCATTTAAAAAATAACCTTTCTCCATTTCATCTACCACTTTTCCTTTCAGGTCATCCGAAGAAGCCGGTATATTGGTTATTGCCTCATGCAGTTCAGGATCAAACACGTTGCCTATTGATTGCATTTCCTTTAAACCTTTTTGCGAAAGAATATTTTTTAATTTATTTTGAATGAGTGTAACGCCCTCTTTTACGGCAACTACGTCGCTTGTGTTTTCTAATGATCTGAGAGCACGGTCAAAATCATCTAATACTGGCAGCAGGGCCACCATAACATCCTTTCCCTCTGATTTCC
Source organism: Bacteroidota bacterium (assembly GCA_025355225.1). Taxonomy (GTDB): domain Bacteria; phylum Bacteroidota; class Bacteroidia; order Sphingobacteriales; family Sphingobacteriaceae; genus Mucilaginibacter. The sequence continues at coordinate 1,463 of JANYAB010000818.1, read as the reverse complement.
TTGCTTCTTCCTTTTCTTTGATAGTCCGTCTTCTGAAATTGTCAAATTCAGCATATAAGCGCAGGTACCTGTCATTTGCAAGTGCTAACTCTTGTTTTAACAACTCTGCAGGTGTTGGCTCTGATACATCAACATCGGTTTGCTGGTCGTTGATCTCATCCACCACATCGTTCAAATGGTTTGCACCTTCTATATCTTCTTTCTTTTTTTTCTTTAACATACATTAAAATTCATTATCCAATTCTGCAAATCAAGTATCCTGCCATTGATCAAAAGCCGACAAGGTGTCAGTAGTTATTATGGTTAACTGATTAATTTACCGGATTGAGTTGGCAGTGCGCAGTTTTCAGTTGGCAGTTTTCAATTTTCAGTTAGCAGTTTTTTCTGTTTCCCGCTGCACACTGCCCACTGCAAACTGCTAAACTGATCAAGCTATCTGTGCATCTTCCAGTACTTTGCCGTTTTCGCATTTAATAATCCGCGATGGGAAGGTGCGGATGATGTGATAGTCATGCGTAGCTATAAGGACGGCCGTACCTGACTGACTTATTTGCTTTAACAAGAGAACTATTTCTTCCGAAGTATCCGGGTCGAGGTTACCGGTTGGTTCATCAGCCAGGATAATCTCTGGGTCGTTGATCAGCGCACGCGCAATTACCACGCGTTGCTGTTCGCCACCTGATAGTTCATGCGGCATTTTTTTTAATTTAGAACGTAAACCTACTTTTTCCAATACATCAAGCGTGCGTTCACCAATTAATTTTTTGTCTTTCCACCCGGTTGCCTGCATCACAAACCGTAGATTGTCTTCAACAGAACGATCAGTAAGTAATTGAAAATCCTGGAAAACTATGCCCAGTTTGCGGCGCAGAAAGGGTACATCATGAATGCTGATCTTTTTCAGGTCGTAACCGCAGGCATGGCCTTCACCCACTGAAATACTCAGATCACCGTAGATCACTTTCAATAAACTGCTTTTTCCCGAACCGGTCTGACCAATGAGCCAAACAAAATCGCCCTTATCCACGTGCAGGATGACTTTTGACAACACCAGGTGCTTTTGCTGAAAAATATCAACATTGTCGAGCTTTATTATAGAGTTTCCTATCATTTTATAATTCTAATTTTAAGATCTGTCCAAAAGGCAGATCCTTAATAATATTCATTATATACTCAGTCTTATTGCCGAGTCCCACTTTGTCCAATGATTTTTCGGGCCTGTCGACCCGGAAATATGCCAGCAACGTAAACTGATCATCACGCAATTGTACATAATCAGGTATTTTAGCTACGCCTTTGACTTTTATTATATACATTTTTAATTTAGAGGATAAAGGTGAAAGGACAAAGGTTAAAGGTCTGTTTTAATTCTACCTTTTGCCTTTCAGTTTAGATAATGAAGAAGAAAGGACAAAGTTTGGTTTTAATTTTACCTTTCTCCTTTTACCTCTTACCTCTTACCT
>JANYAB010000225.1 GCA_025355225.1 Bacteroidota bacterium | reverse complement strand
CACTTTGACCATCTTAATCTACTGACTATTAAATTATATTTTGTTTCTTACTCACACAACCCATTGATCAGTCCCCTACGGAATCGCATGGTCAAGGCTCCCGGAATATCCAATTTGTTAACTATTGATACCGTTCCGGGTCCATGGTGTTCCACATTTTTGGAACGGAACGCCCAGAAAAGTGGACAGCCCTTACAACTGGAGCGCCCTGAAAAATTGCGGCATCCAATAAAACTTCCGCTCCCGATAGCTATCGGGACAACACTCCGCATTCCGCATTCAAAACTCACCATCCTCCTTTCAAACCTTCTTTCAAAGCGTTCTGATAATTCTCCATATCGAACGAGTACAGGTAGGGGGCCTTATGGGCTCCACCTTTGCGTGGTTCGTCTGATCGGTTTAAAATGCCAAAGCCCAGCATCCTGCGCTGAAAATTTCGGCGGTCGAGCTTTTTATCCAGGATGGTCTCGTATAGTTTTTGCAGTTCGGGCATGGTAAATTCCTTCGGCATCAGGTTATAGCCTATGGGTTTGTAGTTCAGTTGCAGGCGCAGGGTATCCAGTGCTGTTTTTAAGATCAGGGCGTGGTCCAGTTTAAAATCGGGCAGGTCGGCCAGGTCGTACCAGGTACAAATCTCCGAATGATGGTCGGGTGTCGGGGTTACATTCACAAAATCAACCAGCGCATAGTACCCGATGGTTAAAAAGCGGTTGGAGAACCAGTTTTCTGATGAGGGCAGCATGTCTTTGTACATATCATGGTGCGGCCTTGATCGCTCCGGGTCGCCAAAAACGTGGAACTGCTGTAAAAATATTTCGTCAAGGCCGGTGCGCTCTTTAAGGATACGGTTGGCCGACATTTCTATGGGTTCCTCCTTCATCACAAATCCACCTGGAAGATACCAGGATTCTTCCTTTTTTATTTTAAGGGCCAGTACTTTCAACTGCCCTTCATGAAACCCAAAAACCACGCAGTCGATAGATATATGGTCGACATAACTTTCGCGTGCATTTGTGCAAAAATCGATTAGTTCCTCTTTAGTAAACATTTTGTGCTATTGTACAAAAATACTTTGAATATCCGAATTATAATAAATACTATTGTGTTCAAAAGACACCATGTTATTTGCATGGGTGTAAATAGCCATTTTAACCTTAAATTTTTATATTACTTGTTTTCCGGGTGTATTTATTATCCCCGTATGTTTCTATGTCAAGTTAAAATATCTTTAAAAAAATGAAGAACTATATTTCAGTCCGGGGATTCCGGAAAATTATCCTGATGTCCGTGTTGGTTTTGCCTGCGGCGATTGTCAATGCCCAAACCAAAGGCGGCGATGCTAAGATGGACGCCTTTGTTAGCGGCCTGATGAAAAAAATGACGCTGGACGAAAAAATAGGCCAGCTGAACCTGGTAACCAGTGGCCGTGCGCTTACCGGTTCGACAGTGAATAAAGATGTCGAAGAAAATATTAAGAAAGGCGCGATAGGAGGAATATTTGGTGTGTATGGTACAAACTATATAGGAAAGGCCCAGGAAATAGCGGTAAAAAATTCTCGTTTACATATTCCTTTAATATTTGGATTGGATGTGATCCACGGTCATCGTACTATTTTCCCCATTCCCCTCGGAATGTCGGCAACCTGGGATATGGGTTTGATAGAACGCTCGGCTCATATTGCCGCTACCGAAGCAACAGGCGAAGGCATCAACTGGGTTTTTTCGCCGATGGTGGATATTGCCCGCGACCCGCGCTGGGGCCGCATATCAGAAGGATCGGGTGAAGATCCCTGGTATGGCTCGCAGGTGGCTAAAGCAATGGTCAGAGGTTACCAGGGCAGCGACATGAAAAAAAGCGATGCTGTAATGGCTTGCGTAAAGCATTTCGCTTTATACGGCGGGGCCGAAGCGGGGCGCGAATACAACACGGTAGACATGAGCCTTATTAAAATGTACCAGGATTATCTGCCGCCCTACAAAGCGGCAGTTGATGCTGGCGCAGGTAGTTTTATGAGTTCTTTCAATACAATTAACGGCGTGCCAGCGACCGGCAACCAATGGCTGTTAACTGATCTGCTGCGTAAACAATGGGGATTTAAAGGCTTCGTGGTTTCAGACTATACGGCCGTGAATGAATTAACTAATCATGGTTTGGGCGATCTGCAAACGGTTTCGGCCCTGGCCTTAAAAGCCGGCCTGGATATGGACATGGTAGGAGAGGGCTTTTTATCCACCTTAAAAAAATCGTTAAGCCAGGGCAAAGTTACCCAGCATGATATTGACCAGGCTTGCCGCAGGGTATTAGAGGCCAAATATAAACTGGGTTTATTTGACAACCCAAACAAGTCTATAAATGCGGACAGAGAATCAAAAGAGGAATTAACAGAGGCCAACCGCAAAGCAGCAAGAGAAACGGCCGAACACTCCTTTGTATTACTAAAGAATAAGGGCCAGCTATTACCACTAAAAAAGTCAGGTACAATTGCATTAATTGGCCCACTGGCTGACAACCATTCGGAAATGCTGGGTACCTGGGTTGTTGCCGGTGACCCCAGTAAGTCGGTTAGTGTAATTGATGGGATAAAAAGCATTGCCGGACCTGGCGTAAACATATTATATGCGAGGGGATCAAATATTACGGAAGATTCTATGTTAAATGCCCGCTCGTGGTTTTATGGCATGAAGCAAATAAAGGATAACCGCAAGCCACAGGATATGATCGACGAGGCAGTTGAAACAGCAAAAAAAGCAGATGTTGTTGTTGCCGTTGTCGGCGAATCGGCAAATATGTCGGGCGAGTCATCCAGCAGGTCGGACATCAGCATACCCGAAAGTCAGAAAGATTTGTTGCGAGCTCTTGCCAAAACGGGCAAACCTATTGTGCTGGTATTGTTTAATGGCCGACCCTTAACCCTTACCTGGGAAGATGAACATTTAAATGCTATTCTGGATGTTTGGGCGCCGGGTACCGAGGCTGGTAATGCAATTGCCGATGTATTGTTTGGCACTTATAATCCGGCAGGAAAAATAACAGCGACTTTTCCGCGCAGTGTAGGTCAGATACCTATATATTATAACCACAAAAATACTGGTCGGCCATTTAATGGGAAGGAGGCTGCCAAATTTAAGTCAGATTATATCGATATCTCAAATGATCCGCTTTTCCCGTTTGGCTACGGATTAAGTTATACTAGCTTTAATTACAGTGATGTTAAATTGAGTAAAACTAATCTTAAGGGGAATGAAATACTAAAAGCCACGGTAACGGTAACTAATAGCGGCAAATTAGCAGGAGAAGAAGTTGTGCAGCTATATGTCAGCGATCCGGTTGCAAGCATCAGCCGGTCGGTAAAGGAGTTAAAGAATTTTAAGAAAATATATTTGCAACCCGGCGAAAGCAGGGACGTGTCGTTTAACATCAGCACAGCAGAACTTAAATTTTATAATAACCAGTTAGCTTATGATTGGGAACCCGGACAGTTTATTGTTCAGATAGGTACCAATTCAAGCGATGTGCATTCCGCTTCTGTAAATTGGGCGAAATAAAAACTGATCCGTTAAATGATAAATTCAACAGGCTATTTAAAAAATGATTTTAATGAAAAAAATTGCACTCTCGATAATTACCATAGCCATCACTTTATCTGCAATTGCGCAGCAAGCCAAAGTTGAATGGGTGAGTACAACAGAAGGAAGTAACTGGGTAGTACAAAAAAGTTTAAAAGCAACGGCCGCAAAGGGTCAGCCTGATGTTGAGATCGAAACAACAAAATCATTGCAAACCATAAACGGCTTTGGCGGATGTTTTAACGAGTTGGGATGGGCTTCGCTTAACCAACTTAGCGCGCACGACAGGCAAAGTATTTTTAAGGAATTATTTGCGCCGGGTTTTGGGGCCAACTTTACTATCTGTCGCATGCCGGTAGGGGCCAATGATTTCTCGCTAAAATGGTATTCCTATGATGAGACAGAAGGCGATTTTCAAATGAAGGATTTTAGCATTGCCAATGATCTGCAAACATTGGTGCCATTTATCAAAAATGCGAAAAAATATAATCCTGCTTTAAAATTATGGGCATCTCCCTGGAGCCCACCTCAGTGGCTAAAGAAAAATAAACATTATGCTGCGGCTATGGTACCATCAAAGGCTAAAATAAAAGAGTATGCTGATAAAGGCTTTAAAATGGAGGGTATGGATTTTAGTAATGTTGAAAATGGATTAACAGCCGGGTAGGTTGGTAAGGAGGGTACTGATATGTTTATTCAGGACGACCAATATTTTAAGGCCTATGCCTTATATTTTGCCAAATTTATTGATGCTTACAAAAAACAAGGTATAAATATTGGAATGGTGATGCCGCAAAATGAATTTAATTCGGCACAGATATTTCCAAGTTGCACCTGGACAGCCAGGGGGCTTTCGACATTTGTTAGTTATCTCGGTCCGCAAATGCAGCAAAAAGGAGTGAAGGTATTTTTTGGTACAATGGAGAGGGCCAACGAGAAATTAGTTGATACTATATTGACCACACCTGCAAGCGGCAAATATATTAAAGGGGTTGGCTTTCAATGGGCTGGCAAGGGAGCTATCGCAGGTATTCATCAACGCTATCCAAACCTCACCCTGTACCAAAGCGAGCAGGAATGTGGTGACGGAAAAAACGATTGGAAATATTGTCGGTATACCTGGGAATTGATGAAGCACTACTTTAACAGCGGTGCCAATGCTTATATGTATTGGAACATTTCATTGGAGCAGAGAGGGATAAGCCATTGGGGCTGGAAACAAAATTCTTTGGTGAGCGTGGATACTGTTACCAAAAAGTTCAGCTATAATCATGAATATTATTTGTTAAAGCATTTAAGCCGCTATGTTAAACCCGGGGCTAAATTACTGTCAATAAACGGCGAACTAAAAAATCTGCTCGCATTTAAAAACCCCGATAAAAGTATTGTAATAGTGGTGCAAAATGACAGTAAGACTGATAAAATAGTAAAGTTAAAGGTCGCGAATAAATTAATAAGTCCTTTGCTTAAAGCCGATTCATTTAATACGTTGATAATAAGATAATAGAATATCAGGAAAGCAATAAATTCAGAATTCCTTAAATGATACAGGTTGTCTTATTTATGATGATATTTTAACATCAATTTACTTTTTAACAATGTGGCTCCGCGCAATTGGCTACCCCCGCAATGTTTAAACATATATTACCTTTAACCAATTATAATACGAAATTGCACCTTTTTGATAACCAATCGCCAAGTATAAAGGGAATTTTACATTGCGAATTTCATATTTTTATTAGCCTTTATTGACCCATTTGAATTTTTTTTATTAATAATTTATGATATTAATGACTAAAATGCCTTTTAAATAATTAATTTGTAAATCTGCAAAATATACTTGTGTAAACAATACACCTTATTTAAATTAGATGCAGTGCCAATTTGGCTTTCCGGGGTATTCGGAAAGTATATATAACCTGATATTATTATACCATATTGAATTTTTGATACACTAAACATGTTGGTCATGTTAAAATATATCAGATGAAAAGGACAGCGATTGTTTTTTAAAATTTACTATAAATAAATTAGATGATAAAACCTTTACATTTTTTTCTTTTTAGTTTTCTTTCACGTACCCCGCATGGTTTTAGAGGGCATCGCGTAAAGCTTTTTGACCCCAGCCAGTAAACCTCCATTATAATTTCAATACGAATTCAATTATCAACTAAATCAATAAATTAATCAACTAAATCTCAATCTCATGTTTAAAAGTTTACTTCTAAAAGGAAGGACGATGTGCGTACTCATACTATGCACTCTCTCCTCATTGGTAGTTACAGCCCAAACAAGAATTACAGGAAAGGTCATCGGCAGCGATGATAAACAGCCTGTAATTGGCGCTACCGTAAAAATTAAAGGCACAAATGCAGGTGCTGTTACCGATGTGAATGGTGCATTTGCGGTTAACGCAACCACCAGCGACGTATTGGTAATATCCTACATCGGTTACCAAACAAAGG
>JANYAB010000757.1 GCA_025355225.1 Bacteroidota bacterium | reverse complement strand
TCATCAATAGCCGTTGGCAGCGCTGCACGTACATAGCATATCCCCTGCTGGGCCGAGATCAAATGTGCGAGGTTCCAGATAATGTTGTTGTTAAAACCATCCGGCACTTTGTTTAACTGCTCCGGGGTTAGATCATTGATCACATCAAGCAGGAAAAATCTTGTTTTTTTTATAATTTCGATTTGTTTGGTCATAGTGAGTAAATATAGGGCAATTCTAAATATTATCATAAATTAGCATTTCAACCCGTTGCCTAAAAATCCTATTGAAATGACTAATCCTGGAAAAGCGCTTGCCTTTTTATTTATTATTTCCGCATTCTTTTATTCCTGTAAAAATAGCTCGCCTGACACAACCTGGCAGGTGAGTGGCGGTTCAAAAAAAACCATACACTATTCCGCATTAACACAAATAGATACCTCCAATGTAAAAACTTTACAGGTGGCCTGGATCTATCATACTAAAGATGCTGATACCGCAGCTCACTCGCAAATACAATGTAATCCCATTATTGCTAACGGGGTACTTTATGGCACAACACCCCGTCTTAAACTGATTGCCCTCGATGCTGCCACAGGAGTGCAGAAATGGGTTTTTAACCCGGCAGGCAATGCCAACTCTACCCCACAGAGTTTTGGCATGAACAACAACCGGGGCGTAACTTATTGGGAAGACGGTGATGACAAACGAATATTGTATTGCGCCGGCTCAAACGTCTATGCGCTGAACGCTTTGGACGGAACCCCGATAAAAAGTTTTGGTAAAAGCGGGAGTATAGACCTGCATAATGACCTTGGACGAAACGCTAAGGATTCCTATATCACAGCAACATCACCCGGTATTATTTATCATGACCTGTATATCGTAGGTTGTCGCGTTAATGAAACTGCCGATGCCGCGCCGGGCCATATCAGGGCCTATGATGTGCGCACGGGTAAACTAAAATGGATATTTCATACCATCCCCTACCCGGGCGAACTTGGTTATAACTCCTGGGACGACCCCGAAGCCTGGAAACACATCGGCTCGGCAAACTGCTGGGCGGGGTTTAGTTTGGACGAAAAAAGAGGGCTACTTTTTGCACCAACCGGGTCTGCCGCTTATGATTTTTATGGAGGCAAAAGGTTAGGTGCCGGTTTATTTGCCAACTGCCTGCTGGCGTTGGATGCCGCTACCGGGAAACTGGTTTGGCATTACCAGGTGATCCATCATGACATGTGGGATAAAGATTTGCCAACGGCCCCCGCCCTGGTCACCATTAAACAAAACGGGGAAGAAATTGATGCCGTGGCCCAGCCTACAAAGCACGGTTTTATTTTTGTACTTGATCGCGCAACAGGCAAACCGCTATTCCCGGTTAAGGAAACAGCGGTACCTACTAATTCTGAATTGACTGGTGAAAAACCCTGGCCTACACAGCCAATACCCCAATTGCCGGTGCCATTTACCCGTCAAACACTTACTGAAAAGGATATTAACCCATACCTGTCCGATAGTTCAAGGGCGGAAGTGCTTAGACGTTTACGTACTTACCGGTACGGCAGTATGTTTTTGCCGCCGGGCAAGCAGCCTTCCTTGATCTTTCCCGGATTTGATGGTGGTGCAGAGTGGGGCGGGCCGGCATACGACCCGGCAACAGGCTTGATCTATATTAATGCCAACGAGATGGCATGGGTGATGACTATGATCGATTCGAAACTTGATGTATCGGGCGCGGAAAGTTTTAACCAGGCGGGTCACCGGCTTTTTATCAATAACTGCATGGGGTGCCATGGGCAGGACAGGAAAGGCACAGGCAACTATCCTTCGCTCATCAACGTCAATAAAAAATATCATGATGACCAGATAGATGCGTTAATGCAAAGTGGAAGACGAATGATGCCTTCGTTTAAACAGCTAACCGGCCAGGAGCGAAAAGCGATTGTTTCCTTCATAACAGATAACAAAACCACCGGTGCACATACTTTTGTACCTGCCCATAAGATCATCGATCCCTATTTGAATATCCCTTATCAAATGACCGGATATAATAAGTTTTTGTCAAAAGAAGACGAACCGGCTATTGCACCGCCCTGGGGAACTTTAAATGCCATCAACCTGAACACAGGTAAAATGGTTTGGCGTATCCCTTTAGGTGACGACCGCAAATTGACGCGAAAGGGGCATCCCGGCACAGGGACAGAAAATTATGGCGGCCCGGTAGTTACAGCCGGTGGCCTGGTTTTTATAGCAGCAACCAAAGACGAAAAAATAAGGGCATTTAATAAACGCAATGGTCAATTGGTTTGGGAGGCAAAATTACCGGCTTCGGGATTTGCGACACCAAGCGTTTATGAAATTGAAGGCCGGGAATACCTGGTGATCGCTTGCGGCGGGGGTAAGCTCGGAACAAAGTCGGGTGACGCTTATGTTGCTTTTGCGCTGCCTAAACAATAAAGCTCTGTGTTAAGTTAGCAGGGTCAAATGTTTTGGTACAAAAATTCATTGCCCCGCCGCTTTAGCGCGGGGATAAAGGCTATTTGTACCTTCGGGCTTTAGCCTAAAATTGCCGCTATGGTGGTGTACTTTGGCTAAAGCCGGAGAAAATGTTTGCTATTTTACCCCGACCTAAAGGTCGGGGCTATGAAAGTAAATAGTAAATAACGGCAAACAATCAAATAGATGATCCTATTAACTAAATTTACCCGATCAAATTACAATGAATGCTATTGTCCCATTCAAATAATCCTCCGGTTGGTAAACAACAATCGGATAAACCTATCTGGTATTTTTTATTGTTCTGGACAATTTTAAACGCTGTACAAGCTTATACTTTAGAAATTCATGCCGATGAGGCTTATTACTGGCTGTATTCCCGTTTTTTAGACTGGGGTTACTTTGACCATCCACCAATGGTGGCCATCTTCATTCGTATTGGTGATACCCTGATGCATAACGAATTCGGCCTTCGTTTGATGACGGTGATGGCCAGTACATTGTCCCTATATGTGCTTTGGCTGATCATAAAAAAATACCAGGTTGAAGCAAAGTGGTTTATCCTGGTTGTTTCCGGGATATTCATTTTTCATATCTACGGGTTTATGACCACCCCCGATGCGCCCTTGTTTTTATTTACCGTGCTATTTTATTTTATCTATCAAAAATACATCAGCGATGACCATGTAAAATGGGCGTTGCTGCTTGCAATTATTATCGCCTGCCTGCTTTATAGTAAATATCATGGGGTACTGCTTGTCGGGTTTACTGTCTTGTCCAACATTAAACTGCTGCAGCGACGAACCTTCTGGGTCATTGTTGTTATGTCGACTGTGCTCTATATTCCGCATATATTATGGCAGGCAAGTCACGGATACCCATCTATTAATTATCATTTGTATGAACAGTCATCCGATCATTACAATTTTTCGCAGACCTCTACGTATTTCCCGGGTCAGCTATTAATGGCAGGGCCGTTTATTGGCTGGTTTTTATTTTACAATGCTTTTACAACACGCATAAAGGATGCTTTTATAAGAGG
>JANYAB010000753.1 GCA_025355225.1 Bacteroidota bacterium | reverse complement strand
GCTGAGGACGAGATAGCGATTTGCTGAAATTAATCATTGTCCCGCTCATAGCCGCGGGGCTTAGTTACTTTTGTGCGACAAAAGTAACCAAAAACGCTTGTCAGTAGAAAGGCTTCTTTGCCGCACGAGGCCTTTGCCCGGCAAATCAGGCAAAACCTGGGCTGCAAAATCTTGCCCTTTCTTGCCGCTCGAGGCCTGGGCTTGGCAAAATTTGCTATGCCCTGCGGCCGCACTTGGCCATCATTGTTTTGCCTGATTTCGGCCGAAGCTTATCTACTGACGGAAGAAAAAAATAATCATGCAAATCTTTTAATCTATTTAATCCTGTTCAGACAATCATCCGAAGCTCATCTGCTGATGGGAAGAAAAAAAACAAACCACAAACCGTAAATAACCTCAAAATTCGGCATTGGCTGGTTCGGGTAGCACAGACCAAGCCAAACCGCTAACATTCATAGAATCAGGCACAGCCGAGAGTTTCTTTTGGTTACTTTTCTTTACGGTAAAGAAAAGTAACATTCACTGGCTTTCATAAACCACCCGTCCTGACCACTCAAAGCACAAGCTATTGTGAACAAACAATCACTACATAACTGTGAATACTCAATTGTCTCGAATTTATCGATAGATCTATCTATTTCCCAAATGGTGGCTGCCCGTTTAACTGCCGGTACACCGGCAAATCGTTGCGCGATTGAGCCGATTGATGAAAATTGGTACAGTAATACACCTCCAGGTGCAATTCGACAACACCATGGCGGACGATCAGGATGTCGGGTAGTTGTTTTACCTCGTCAAAAAACGGTTTTACATCATTGGCCACATTACCGGGGTAGTTTTGGTCGATGATAATAGCGTCCTCCCCTATTAGGGTTTTCGGGTCGACTAAGAAGGCCAGGTTGCGGGGATCATTATTGAAACAGATGATTGGCTTTTGTCCTTTCAGCGCCCAATCCACTTTGCCGGTCAGCCACCAGCGGGTGCTGCCGGTGAATATCTTTTTATTTTGCATCCACCCCTCTAACAGAAAGCGGTTTTGAATGTCGTTGTAATCAATGCCCTGTATGGTTGGGTCCACGTTATCGCCATGGAATTCGTGCACCAGCCATTTTGGCCCATAGGATTGCCAGAAACCTGTTACCATGTGGATGCTTAAAACCCCGATGGTAATTACAGTAAAGCAGGCCGAAAAGATGAGCCAGCGCCGGGTACCGCGATTTGATTTGGTTCCCGCACTTAAGCTTTTATCAATGGCAAATCCAAGGGGCATAAAAAGCATCATATAGCCCGGCGCCTGCCAATGAAAATGGTACTGCAGATTGGCCCATAGCGTTACAATAGTAAAAAATACGATGGGCAGTATGGAAAGCCAGAAAGTGAAACTATATGCCTTTGAAGTTTGCCTAAGCTTAAACGACCTGAACAGCTCGCGAACAGCAGGTACCCATATCCATGGAAGCAACCACAACGACTGCCCCAAAATACTGCGTAAAAACCAATCGACATGCAGATGAAACTTACTGCCCGTTCCGGCACGTGAACCCTGGAAAACAAAGGAAACCCAGTTGTTATTATAGTTCCACCACAATACCGGGAACGCGATGATAAGGGTGATCAGCACGGCGAGGTAAGGACCGGGGTGCCAGAGCCAATGCCTTTGGTCTTTATTAGTCCCCACAAACATAAATACACCGGCAAAAATAAACAATACATGGTATTTGCTTAAAGTGGCCAGCCCGAGACAGATGCCGATCAATATCCACAACAGCCAGGTACGGCCACTGTTCCTCACCGTTTTCGGATCTTCAGCCTCCCGACCAAACATCAGCTGTACGATAAAGTAAGCCGCAGCCAACCAGAAGAACATCAGCGGAGCATCCGGCTGAAACCAGCAGGCGATGGCAACTGTAAACACCGCGCTTAAATTCATCATCACTACGGCCCAGAAACCCGCTTTTGCGTTGAACAATTTTTTGGTGATCAAAAACAGCAGCCAGCTTGTACCGGCAAACAATAAAACCGCCGGAAACCGTAGCCCCAGGTTGGTTAAACCCAATACTTTTGTACTTAAACCGCTCAGCCAGAAAAATAAAGGCGGCTGATCAAAATAGCTCAGCTCCAGGTGCAGCGCCCCACGGAAGTAATACGACTCCCCTACGCCAAGCCCGGTATAAGCCGCAATAAAAATCCGGATTATAAAAGTGACAAGGATCAACACAAGGGTATAAAGTGCTGCGTTTGCTTCGGTTAGTTTCTTCATTATCAGTGCCCGGATATTTTGCGGTCTGCAAAGTGAACAATTCTTTAAAAGAATTACGAATTATTTATATAATTTTTGAAAGGGGGTGTGGATTTACTGTCCATTTTTTAGGGCGTTCCACTTTTGGGTTGGAACACCTAAAACACTTTGGAACGGCATTTCGCGCTAGCATGGAAACAAGTTCCAAAATTCTTTAGATGCTGCTTTGGCAAATGGTATTTGGAAGTCTGGCGAATTTTTATTTCCACGTGAATAATACGCTAATAGAACAATTGCAATGAAAAGTACAAACAATCCGATAGCTTTACCCCTACTAATTTTTACGGTGTAATTCATTCTATATATAATTTAATAATAAATCTATCTCCGGTCCCCGCACGGTCTCTCGCAAATGCTTCTACGCTTTAATCAAATTTTTAATCAACATCAAGGATAGAGATATCTTTCCACACGTCCTCATAATTCGGAGCAATTAAAAACCTCCACCCTGGAGCCAAACCTAAAAACCTAATGACTTGAGGACACCAATCTTTAAGATGTTCCACATGTAAGGGTACAAAGAAATTGGGGTCAGAAGAATAATCACCTGCCCATATATACCAACCAGTAGAGTCACCCTCTATAGGATGACGTAAACCATTAATTGGATATATCCCATCTTTAATATTTGCCGATATCCCAACTTTAAGAAAGGAAGGAGATTCAGTATAAAATGAATCATACTGTTCGCACACTATCTTTTGTTCTTTAATTAAATCCATTTAATTTCTTTTGTTGTTTTCCCGTCCTCGCTCGGTCTCTCACAGACGACCCTGCGCTGCAATCAGCTTCGATACATTCCCCATTTATTTACTACCCCAGACTTACCGAAACCACGAAATTAGCTATTGCCATTATAACAATCCCTACTACTATCAACGTTCCATTATCATTTTTGTCCTGTGAGAATTTGTCAAATTTTTTGAAATAAGATTTCCACTTAGTGTCATTTATGAATGCGAAATATTTTATTACGACAAGCAATGTAATTGGGACAAGTGTTTGAACTGAAACTAATTCCCAGTTATCATTTGGATTTATAAAATCTCGATAATAAAACTTAAAGGAACTTAAAAAGAACAATTCAAGCCACATAATACCAATTGCGGCAATAAAGTCACTTGGGAATATTGATGACGACATCTCTCCGACCTTATAAAACTTATAAAATAAATAATAATACGATTCTTTTATAGTCATCATCTAAAATATAATAAGCAAGAAAATGTCTTAAGATTCCTTATGCTGGCAATTTACGCCTATAAACAACCTTTTCCCGTCCCCGCAGGATCTCTCGCAGAGGATGCTGCAATCAATACCAATAATCCCGGTAATCTGTAATGTTAACAAAAGGATTTGGTTTTTCCGTCCCATCGGATCGTCTGTCCAATCCATTAAGTCAAGCAAAAGACGGTATTTGAAAAATGCACCAGAGGTGCAAAATGTCGGTAGAAAATTTAATTGTCAAACGTTTGCGTGCCATCGGTACGCAACATATAGGTTCCGTACCGATGGCACGGGAATTTATGGTGGCTTATTTTTCTACCGACATTAAACCCCGATGGGGTTATGATCTTTAACTTATTGGTAGCGGGAAGCGCCTGCGGCGACAGGAAAACTTATTAATTCCATATTCACACCTATTGGTACATTTATTGTTTAAAGTATGTATATGAGTATAGATAAATTCAACAGTCGTATTTTAGAAATTGAAGCTAAACATCGCGATGTCTTTAAAGGAAGGCGTATCTTTAGTTACTTCGCTTTAGACCAGGATAGAAGCACAGAAAACTACATCATTAACATTGACCCAAACAAGGCGCTGCCTCAAAACATACGCGATCAAATTCAAGAAGCTTATAATCTGCTTTTATCGAAGTGATCCAATAAAGCTGCGCTTATTGCCCATATAGGTTTTTCCGTCCGGGCGAATTCTCACCCACCGCTATAATTAAAAGTAAAAAACATTTGCAAATACTAATTTTTTTAGCTAACTTAGCAGTTCAGATCATTCCGGTCTGAGCCCATCGTTTATCTTTCGGGTATATTGTTTGTCGGGTATCCCGATGATCCTATTGTATTTTTTCTTTAACACTTTCATGCCGTCCTCTTTTGGCAAGCGGCTTCTATCATATAAAATTATTTGCGAAAATAATTTAGATCGTTCTTTGAAATTTTAGTTCTTCCGTTCCCGCGTGGTTCGCCCTACGCTTTTAAGTTACTACCTGGCCTCTGTGAACTTTGTGCCTTTCTTTGTGCATCCCTGTGGTAAAAATAACCACTAAGGACACAAAGATTTTCACAAAGGAAGCACAGAGCAGGATACCAAAATTGCCCTCCATATTGAGAAAACATTTCCCGTTCATTAAATCATTAACAAAAAATTAACGTTAGCTTAATGATGGGTCATTTACTTTTGACGGATATTGCAAATACTTCTATGAAAATACTTTACGCCATCCAGGGCACGGGGAATGGACATTTAAGCAGGTCGATGGAAATTGTCCCTTTACTGCAGCAAATGGCCCAGGTAGATGTGTTGGTAAGCGGCACTCAGGGCGACCTCGAACTGCCATTCCCGGTGAGATTTCAGTTCAATGGTTTTGGGTTCATATTCGGCAAATCAGGCGGTGTTGATCTGTGGAAATCCTTTTACAAGTCGCGGTTCCGGAATTTTATAAAAGAGATCGGCAAGGTGCCGGTTGAAGAGTACGACCTCGTGATCAACGATTTTGAACCGGTGTCGGCCTGGGCCTGTTATTTAAAAGACAAACCTTGTATCTCATTAAGCCACCAGTCGGCTGTGCTGTCGGAACACTCACCTAAACCCGAGGACACCAACATGATAGGTAAACTGATCCTTAAAAATTATGCACCTTCCACCGCGCAGTACGGCTTTCATTTTGATGACTTTGACGAGAATATATTTACACCGGTGATCCGTAAGCAAGTAAGGGAACAAAAAATCGGATTTAAAGGCCATTACACGGT
>JANYAB010000698.1 GCA_025355225.1 Bacteroidota bacterium | reverse complement strand
GCCCGCCGGCCTGGCCGGGGTACCATGCCTGCAAAATAGCATTGCAGTTTTGTGTTTCGGGGACCATAGCAATTGCCGAACCGGAACAATTTACAAACACAACCCTTTTACCTGCTTTTTTCAGCGCTTCAATACAATTGCGTTGTACGGCAGGCAGTTCAATATCTGTACGGTCGCCGCCTTTAAAGCCGGGCAATGTAATAGGCATCTCTTCACCCTCCAGGCGTGGCGAAATGCCGCCGGCAAATATCACCACGTCGGCATCCTTTACCTTATCGATCAATTTATCAAAAGTTACCGGAACCTCCTTACCAAAAGTGAAGCCTAAACTTGCTGCCCAGTTGTTTAACTGTTTGTACTGCACTTCGATGTTGTATATTTTGCCGGCTTCAACATGTAATGGATATTGTCTTGGGATTGATCTCCAGCTGCCCGTCCTTAAAACAGATTTTCCATCAATAAACAACTCCGCCGATCCCGTACCTTCCAGTTTGAATACAATATCCTGGCTAGTGGATGGTTTATAAACGGTTTCATATTTGGCTGAAAAATTCTCGATATAAACACCCTGGGCAAATTGGTGAGCGCCCAGGGTTGTAAGGTTAATAGGGTTGGTTATTTTATCGGCAATAACGGCGGGCCCTTCAAAATTTCGGTTATTCCAATAGGTAGCGCGTATGCCAGTTTTTCCATCAACAGAACATTCTTCAAGGGCGCCTTCTGTAATCTTATCCTCGGTTAAATCACAGGCCATATCATAAATTAGCTGTCCCGGACTTAACTTGCTTTTTATACCGTCCAAAATATTGATGGTGTTCAGCGGCGTGCCGTTGTAGTTGCCCCAAAGCATTTGCGAGTTATCGGCATTAGGGCCAATAACGGCCACTTTTTGCAGGCTTTTACTGAGCGGCAATATATTGTTGTTGTTTTGCAGCAGTGTCATTACTTCATGCGCCATGTCAAGGGCAAGCTTTTGATGGGCAGCAGAGTTTACCACCGACATTGGAATTTTCGTCCAGGGCACAAGTTCATCCTTATCCATTTCTCCAAGCTCAAAACGTTGGGTCATTAAGCGGATCACGCTGGTGTTGATGTCAGATTCTTTTATTAACCCATGGGCTACTGCCTCTGGTATTTTATCGTAAGCATACCCCGCACATTCCACGTCAGTACCCGCCAGCACCGCTTTAGCCGAAGCATGGGCGGCATCGGAAGATGAATGGTGACTGCGGAAAAAGTCGGTTATCGCGCCGCAGTCAGATACGACTACGTTTTTGAAACCCCAGTCCTGGCGTAATATCTGGCCCATAAAGCGGCTGTTACCACAGCAGGGTTCGTCGTCTATACGCTGGTAGGCACACATTACTTCCCTAACATCAGCTTGCTGTACCAGCGCCTTAAAGGCAGGAAGATAGGTTTCCCACAGGTCACGCGGTGCGATGTCGGTCAGGTTAAGCTGGTGGCGCGTCGACTCGGGCCCGGAATGGACGGCATAGTGCTTGGCGCAGGCCAGCAATTTGCGATATTTGGAATTTGCCGGACCCTGTAAACCATGCACCACCTGGATACCCATACGCGAAGTAAGGTATGGGTCTTCACCATATGTTTCCTGGCCCCGGCCCCAGCGCGGGTCTCGAAAAATGTTAATATTTGGGGTCCAAACAGAAAGATCGTGAAAGCGTGTGCTTTCCCCGTGTTTTTTATAATCGTTGTTTTTGGCGCGGGCCTCATCAGAGACCGCATCGAAAACATGGAATACCATCTGGTCATCAAATGAAGCCGCCATTCCAACGGGTTCAGGAAAAACGGAAACGGGCCCCTGGTTGGCATAGCCGTGTAAGGCCTCGCTCCACCAGTTGAATTTCTTGATACCCAAACGCGGAACGGCGTCTGAAACATCTTTCATCAGGCCCACTTTCTCTTTAAGGATAAGCCGTGACACCAGGTCTTTCGCCCTCGCCAAAGAGGGTAAATTTGGATTTTGATAAGGAAGTTTCTGCGCGGAAAGAGAAAGTCCGTATAATATGCCGGCGCCAAGAAACAGGGTTATTTTTAAGTTCATAAACTATTTTTTTTTAAGCGCTGTTGTTTTTATTTTATGTTTCGATCTTGTCATTCATCCTTATTAATAATTGTTGCAGGGCCGTTACGGGCCTCAATTAACACCCGAAGTTTTATCACTAATCCTAAAAAAATCAAAATCGGCATGTCCTCCGGCCGTTTTGGTGGCGTAGTTGAACAAAGCAAAACGATAACCGATGAACTGGGGGATGGTGTATGCCATTTTTAGCTGCGTACCCAATGGCAGCCATGTCTTTCCATCCAGGCTATAAAAAAAATCTGCAAGGTCTTTTTTATCGGTGAAATCACATTCAGCTTTAAAGAAAACGGTTTTTTGGATGAGCGGAATGCTTTGTACCTCTTCAGGTTTCCCGGTGCTTGCGTTAACCATTACAATAGCCTTGCTTTCACCATTTATTTTAACACCCGCCTGGCCGTAGTTTTTTTGCAAAAGGCCTAATCCGGCAAAATCGCCATCTTTCATG
>JANYAB010000648.1 GCA_025355225.1 Bacteroidota bacterium | reverse complement strand
CAGGTTACAACGACAGAGATACGGCCAATAAACCTGTCAAAACATTTGAGATCAAATCGGAAGTCATTAATAAGGACAATAAAAACAAGGAGCACGGCTTCGGGATACACAATGAATACGGAACGCTGACCTTAAGCTTAGACGGCAGCGATTCCTTTTTTGTTGAAGAAGCTAAGAAGGCAAATGGGGCACCGGCCGGCTTCCCGGGCAGAGGAAACCGGGGTGCAACCATAACTCTAAATCCTTTGGGCGCAGGACACGATGTGATCTCCTATGGTTTGCTTTGCGATATCGGTTTTTCTGCGGACGCCGGGCAAAATGCATCCTTCTCCAATATTACTGTTTCAAATACCCGCAAACCGGGAAATATCCTTTTTAAGGAAGACTTAACCAGTGGTGCTTATGAAGGTATTTTCAAGGCTTATATGGCTGCTCCCGATGCCGGGCTGACTATAAAAAATGGTGCCTACCAGGTATCCGGGGGAAGTAACGGCGCATTTATAGTTGCTGATCCAAGTCACAATGCGATGCCTATGCTGCGGACTAAATTTTCGGCAGCTAATAAAAAAATTACCGGCGCCCGCCTGTATGTCACCGCCCGCGGCATTTATGAAATATACCTGAACGGCAAACGCGTGGGGAATGATTATTATAATCCAGGATTAACGCAATACAATATCACCCATCTGTATCAAACCTATGATGTAACCAATATGGTAGCCAGCGGGCAAAATGCAATTGGAGCCATGCTGGGCGAAGGCTGGTGGAGCGGGTTGCTAAGTTTTGGGGCGATTTGGAATCATTTCGGTGACCGGCAATCGCTATTAGCTAAATTGGTTATCAGTTACCAGGATGGATCGAAAGAGGTGGTGACCACCAACAATAAGAATTGGAAATATTACAATAAAGGGCCAATCACTTACAGCAGTCTGGACATGGGCGAAGTGCAGGATGCCACCCGCGAAGCGGCTATAAAAGATTGGAGTACTGCGGCCTATAACGACCAAGATTGGAAGAAAGCTGTTAGTGTGCCTTTGGACGGAACTACCTATTCGGGAAGTTCCGTCGACTTTATGGGCAACAAGCAGGACTTTTCTTATAACAAGCTGTCGCTAATCGGCCAGATCGGCGAGCCTGCCGGTATCTATAAAACCCTTACAGCTAAAAGCATGAAAGAAGTACGCAAAGGCGTTTACGTGTACAACATGGGGCAAAACTTTGTGGGCGTTCCGAAAATTACTATCAAAAATGGGAAGGCAGGAAAAAGCATTATCCTGAGGTATGCTGAGGTGTTATATCCAGGTTTGAAGGAATCGGGCAAAAATGTCGGGATGATCATGACGGAGAACTACCGCGCTGCCTTGAGTCAGGACAGCTATATCATGAAAGATGGGGAACAGGTATTTCAACCCCATTTCACTTCACATGGTTTTCAATATATCGAGATCACCGGCATTGACGAGCCCTTGCCGTTAGATGCAGTACAGGGATTAGCCATGAGTTCCGTCAGAAAGCTGACGGCAAGCTATGCTACTTCCAATGAAAAAGTAAATAAGCTGTGGTCGAATCTTACGTGGTCAAACATCGATAATTTTCTGACTATCCCTACCGACTGCCCGCAGCGCAACGAGCGCATGGGCTGGTCGGGCGACATCAGCATTTTCTCGCGCACTGCAACTTACGTTTCCAATGCCGACCAATTCCTGAGGCGGCACATGTTGGCCATGCGCGACCTGCAAACCCCTAAAGGGAAATTCACAGATATAGCGCCGGTGGGTGGCGGTTTTGGCGGGGTGCTGTGGGGCAGCGCGGGAATCACTGTTGCCTGGGAAACTTACCAGCAGTACAATGATGTTGCCCTGTTAAAAGAACATTATAAAGCTATGTCGGCGTATATGGCTTATGTGGATTCCACCATTAACAAAACAACCGGTTTGAGTTCTGACGGGCAACTGGGCGACTGGCTTGGCCCGCAAAATAACCAGTTGGGCACGGCGTTCCCGGTAACGGCTTATCATATTTTCGACCTTAGCATTATGATCAGGGTGGCTGAGATCCTCGGCAATAAAGACGATGCCGAAAAATTCAGGGAGCGGTATAACGAGCGCAAAGCATTCTTCAACAAAACTTTTGTGAATGCTGACAAAAAAACTGTTGGCCTAATTGGCGGCGGTCCGTTTGGCCCGCCGGTAAAACAAGAGTTCAAGGTGTCCGATACCCAAACATCCTATGCTTTGGGTCTGGCGCTGGGGGCATTCAGCGATGATAATGTACCCTATATGGTTAAAAATTTAGAGGCTGCTGTTGAGCGCGAAAATATAGACGATGGAGGCGTAACCCGTCCTAAATATTCTTTAATGACCGGTTTTATCGGCACAGCTTGGATCAGCAAAGCGCTGTCCGATCATGGGCAAAGTGGCCTGGCTTATAAAGTGCTTCAAAATGAACATTACCCATCATGGCTGTATGCGATAGCCCAGGGCGCAACCACCATCTGGGAGCGCTTGAACGGGTACACCGTAGAAAACGGTTTCGGTGGCAACAATAGCATGAACTCTTTTAATCACTATTCCTTTGGCGCAATTGGCCAATGGATGATGGCTTATTCATTGGGCATCCAACGCGATGAGCCAGGATTTAAAAAGTTCATCCTGCAGCCCGAACCGGATCCCACCGGCCAGATGACCTGGGCAAAGGGTTATTATGATTCTCCTTACGGACGGATCAACAGCAGCTGGAAATTGGACAAAGGCACGCTAACCTATAAGGCAACTGTGCCTCCAAACACCATCGCCACCCTATATCTCCCGGCAGCATCTGTCAAAACCGTAAAGGAAAGTGGGAAACCGGTTGCAAATGCCAGCCTTATAACCTTTATCAAATTTGAAGGGAATAAAGCGGTCTATGAATTAAAATCGGGCAGTTATACGTTTAGTTCGAGGTTATAAATCTTCATAAGTGCTTTGCTTTTACCTCTGTGAACTTTGTGTTCTTCCTTCGTGACCTCTGTGGTAAAATTAACCACGGAGTTGCACAGAGATTTTGCACGGAGTTCACAGGAAGTTTTTTAAGCCTAATTTTATTCTGTTTATATAAATAGAATTTTACTTTTGAGACAGCCTCTGCAGCTTTGCAGCCATTTTTTATAAGAATTAATAGAAAATAACACGCTATTTTTATTGCTTCAATATTACGCGATCGCCACTTGCTGCTCCAATGAAGAATTACCTGAAAATTATCAAGATGGACGAATATTCCATTACGCCGAAATATCTTCAGATATCCAACTCCATCCTGCAGGGCATCGATGATAAAAAGGTGGAGAAGGATGATATATTGCCATCGATCAATGACCTCAGCGTAGCCCTTGAAGTTTCCCGGAACACCATTGAAAGGGCCTACAAAGAACTGAAAAAGTTTGGCGCGATTACATCAATAACCGGCAAGGGCTATTTTATATCGAATACCGATTTCAGTCAACCTATCAAAGTCTTACTCCTGTTTAATAAACTCAGCAGTCATAAAAAAATCATTTACGACGCATTTGCCCAAACATTGGGCAGTAAAGCGGCAATCGATTTTTATATTTACAACAACGATTTCAACTTCTTTAAAAAACTCCTGGCGGATAAGATCGACCGTTATTCAAAATTGGTGATTATTCCTCATTTTATTGAAAATGATGAAAATGCCCGCGACGTGATCAACGAACTCCCGAAGGAAAAACTGATCCTGATGGATAAACTGATCGACGGAATTACCGGTAACATTGGCGCTGTCTATGAGAATTTTGAACAGGATATTTATTATGCAATGGAGCAGCTTTTAGATAAGCTGAGCAAGTATCATACCTTAAAGATATTGTTCCCCGAAAACAGCTATTATTCAAAGGATATATTAACGGGGTTTTTGAATTTCTGCCGGCAATACGCCTTTGATTATGATATTTTACATAACCTGGGTAAGGAAACCTTACAACCAGGGACCGTCTACATCAATTTAATGGAAGATGATTTGGTGGAGCTGATAGAAAAGATCATTTACAACAAAATGGAAGTGGGACGGGATATCGGGGTTATATCCTACAATGAAACGCCATTGAAAAAGATCATTTTAAACGGGATCACCACGATTTCTACCAATTTCAGGATGATGGGTGAAAAGGCGGCGGAAATGGTACTGAATAATACCAGGGAGCATTTGGCAATCCCATTCCAGGTAACTTGCAGGAATTCATTGTGAAATTCCAGATATTCGTAATTCTTGATTGTATTTGTAGTAAAAGAAATATCACTATTTCCCAATCGTAAAAAACATCGCTACCGCTGCTGCCCCCATTGCAATAAAAGTGATCCACAATAAGGTGCTGGATAAAAGACCGCTTTTATATTCACCCATTATCTTATCGTTCCTCGAAATTTTTATGATCAGGAACAATAACGGAACGGCTGCAACGCCATTTAATACCGCGGCATATACCAGTGCCTTTACCGGATCAATACCTACAAAATTGATCGTCAGGCCAATAAGCGTAGCAATGGTGATGACGCCATAAAAGCCGTGCGCATGTGTCACTTTCAAATTCAAGCTCGCGTTCCAGTTAAACGCCTCCGACACAGCGTAAGCTGCAGAACCGGACAATACAGGGACAGCCAAAAATCCCAGGCCAAGTATGCCTATCGAAAAAATAAGCTTTGCCAAAAAACCTGCA
>JANYAB010000609.1 GCA_025355225.1 Bacteroidota bacterium | reverse complement strand
CTGTTACGATTCCCGAAACCACAGTAATTAACAAACCTGCTATAAATCCTATTCTTATTATAGGCGCATTATTTTTCATTTTCGGATTCGTTACCTGGTTAAATTCGGTGCTGGTACCCTATTTAAAAATAGCTTGTGATTTAAGCAGCAACGTACAGGCATACCTGGTTGTAACAGCTTTCTATTTACCATACCTTGTAATGGCGGTGCCCTCGGCCTGGGTGCTCAAAACCCTTGGCTTTAAAAATGGTATGGGAGCCGGGCTCGTTATTATGGCAATAGGTGCGCTCATATTTATCCCAGCAGCAATGACACGTACCTATGCTATTTTTCTGTTGGGATTATTTGTACAAGGATCCGGCCTGGCAGTGCTTCAATCGGCATCAAATCCGTTCATAACTATTTTGGGCCCACCAGAGAGTGCAGCCAAACGGATAAGCATAATGGGCATTTTTAATAAAGCAGCCGGTTCCCTCGCGCCAATCGCTTTAGGTGCGGTGGCCTTAAAAGACATCGACGGATTAAAGAAAAAATTACTAACCCTTGATGCGGTGCATAAAGCTGCCGAATTGGATCAATTAGCTGCAAGAGTGATTGTGCCCTATATTTTAATGGTTGTCGTGTTGATTATTTTAGCGGTATTGATCTATTTTGTCAGCCTGCCGGAAATTGATACTAACCACGAAGATGAAAATGTTGCCGCGGCAAATGCAGGCAAAACAAGCATTCTTAATTTCCCGCATTTGATACTAGGTGTTATCGCCTTATTTTTTTATGTGGGCGCCGAAGTAATTGCAGGTGACTCTATCATTAGCTACGGATCTTCATTAAACATCCCCTTATCAACGGCAAAGTTTTTTACTACCTGCACTTTGGTTTCAATGATTGTGGGATATATTATTGGTATCATTTGCATACCGCGGATTATCACCCAGCAAAAAGCGTTAGTTATGTGTGCCGTTTTAGGATTTATCTTAACGGTATGCGCACTCGTAGTGCATGGATATTATTCCGTATTCTGCATTGCTTTACTTGGCCTGGCAAATTCTTTGATGTGGCCGGCAATTTGGCCATTAGGTTTGTCTGGATTGGGCAGGTTTACAAAAATAGGCTCATCCTTATTGGTGATGGGTATCGCCGGCGCAGCGGTTTTCCCTCCCGTATATGGCCTACTGGTTGATAAATTCTCAGCCCAGGCTGCATACGCCCTTCTGATCCCTATTTATTTGTTCATCCTTTACTTTGCAACGATAGGGTATAAGAAAGGCAAGCATGTAGTAGCGGTGTAAAGGATATTTTGAGTAGAGTAAATGTCAGCTGCGAGTTTCGAAATTTAATTTAAATAAAATTTCCCGGGTCTTTAACTATCCCCTATCTTCATTAAATTAAATCCTTATCCAAATGAAAAGTTTCATCTGCACCTTCACAAGTTTAACTGCTGCAATTTTATTATCTGGTTGCAACGGTGGAATTAAGGAGTATCAGAAAGAAGTAATACCCGATACATCAGCGAAAAACAAAAATAACTTTAACTTTTTTGATACACCCGGACCAATCGATAGTTCACGATATGTGATATATCCTCTAATAAAGGAAAAAGCGGAAGAATTAAAGGAATATGGAAGCAGTTCGTCCGGCTCAGGTCGTTCAAAAATCTATTGGAACCTTGTATTTTATAATACGTTAACAAAACAATATCACTTATTGGATACGATGAAAATGATAGTCAACTTTTATGATAGGGAGGCTGACGTATCAGATGAACATACTACTGGTGGCCTGGGGATAGCTGATCAATTCATTTTTTATAAAATTATTTGCTGCGATTATAATAAGGACGGCAGCCTCGATGAGGGCGATCCAAAATATCTTTATATTTCAGATATGGCCGGTAATAATTTCAAGCAAATCTCCCCAAATGGTTTAGATATTGCGGGCTGGCATACAATTAAAGGCACAGGCAAAGTTTTTATAGATGCAATTAAGGATACCAATGATGATAAGAAATTCGATAGTGATGATGAAGTTATACCATTGGTTTACGATTTAGCTAAAGGTGGAATAGCGGAGCCTGTTTTCAGCAATGAGTTCAAAATAAATACCGAAAGGTTATTTAAAAAGACATGGCATAAATAATGCTAAGTCAGATCACGATGGTTTAAAGATAAAGTACAAGCACAATGCTGAAATAACGATAGCCAATAAGGTTATAACAACAATGCGGTAAACAACATCCAAATTTCCCAGCAACGGCAGTGCAGCTGTTTTCGTGTCGATCTGGCTTAACAGATCTGGTTCAACGGGCTCATCTTTAACATACCCAAGTTCTTTCAGTAATTCGGTAGCTGTCTCAGCATCTTCTTGCAATACCTGCAGCTTTACCCCACCTACGGCATTCGAATAAAAATTGTTGGACTGTACCGTCAATTCGTCCTTTACGAAACATCGAATGCCGTCGGATTCCAATCTTCCCTTGATTATCCAGAGTTCCTGGGGATATTGTACAGTTAAAACAGTTACAAAAGTGTCCATATTGGCTCAATAAATGTAATGTTTTACTGTTAAGAAACAAATCCGAAACTAAAACAATTCCGAACCTTCCAATTAAAAGTCCCCCCTACCGGGGGAGATTTGGAGGGGGCTTCAAATATGTATCGGCCTGTTCTCCGTCGCACCTAAACAAGCTTCCCTAAACGCCTCAGTGTAAGTTGGATGCGCATGGCTCATTCTCGCGATATCTTCCGCAGAAGCCCGGTATTCCATCGCCACCACTGCTTCGGCAATCATGTCGGCAGCGCGGGGGCCAATAATATGCACGCCTAAAATTTCATCTGTTGCAGTATCGGCCAAAACCTTTACAAATCCGTCCATATCCCCGCTGGCTACCGCACGACCGCTCGCCCTGAAGGGGAACGACCCTGTTTTATATTTAACACCTTTTTCTTTCAATTGCTCCTCGGTTTGTCCTACAGCGGCAACTTCGGGCCAGGTATATACAACTCCGGGTATCAGGTTATAATCAATATGCGGTTTTTGCCCTACTATAGTTTCTGCAACGAACATGCCCTCATCCTCGCCCTTATGGGCCAGCATAGCGCCGCGAATCACATCGCCAATGGCGTAAACGCCTTTAACGCTTGTTTCCAGGTGCTCATCAACAGTAATTTTTCTGCTGCGTTCTTCAACTGCGAGGCCAATCTTATCCAGACCTAAATTATCGGTATAAGCTATGCGGCCAACAGCAACCAGGCAATAATCGCCTTTAAGTTCCTTCTTATCGCCGTTTGGCGCGTCGAACGTTACAGTAACTTCCTTGCCTTTGGCAACGGCGCCTGTAACTTTATGACCTGTGTAAAACTCCATGCCTTGTTTTTGCAATACTTTTTGCAATTCCTTGCCCAGGCCCCGGTCCATGGTAGGGATAATAGAATCCATAAACTCGATCACCGACACTTTAGCGCCTAGGCGCGAATAAACTGAACCAAGTTCCAAACCGATAACGCCGCCACCGATGAGGATCAGGTGTTTAGGTATTTCGGTTAAGGTTAGGGCTTCGGTAGAAGTAATGATGCGTTTTTTGTCGATCTTAATAAAAGGCAGGCTTGACGGTTTGGAACCTGTTGCGATGATGATGTTCTTACCGGTTATCTCCTGTTCGGTACCATCTGGCTTTTTTATGATAATGGTATTCTTATCCTTAAACGACCCGATGCCCTGGTAACCGTCTATCTTATTTTTTTTGAAAAGAAAGCTGATACCGCCGGTATTTTTTGCTACTACCTCGATTTTGCGTTTCATCATCTGCGCCATATCAACAGAAAGATTGTCGAGATTGATACCATGCGTTTTGAAGGCGTGGGCGGCATTATAGTAATGTTCTGACGAGTCAAGCAAAGCTTTTGAAGGGATACAGCCTACATTTAAGCAAGTGCCTCCGTAAGTAGCATATTTTTCAATACAGGCAGTTTTTAACCCCAATTGTGCGCAACGGATAGCCGCCACATAACCACCAGGACCCGAACCGATAACGATAACATCATATTGCATAGCTGTAATTTATTGGTGGGCAAAGTTAAGGAAAATAGTGATTGGTGATTATGCGAATGGCGATTAGTTGACGCTGGGATTAGAAAAATACAAAGCCAAGTCCATTTTTGAGCGCTGTCCATTTTTTAGGGCGTTCCACTTTAATGTGGAACACCCAGAACACCCGGAACGGTATCAATAGTTAAAAAATTTAACCGACTCGTTATGCGAACCTCTTTTAAACAATGAAAGAAATACTCAATTTAAAATCCTTTTGCCTGAAAATAACTGCCCGGCTATTTATCCTTTCGATATAAAATTTATTTTTGCACTTTTAAATTTATATTGGGAAAAGATAAATTAAAACGCTTTGCAGAAATAGCAACGTTTAGCAATGTATTGGAGTTAGATGCCGGGAAACCATTAAAAAGTAAATGGAGCAATGATTTTTTTAAGAATAATCACCCTGTAGTACTGGAACTGGCCTGTGGTAAGGGTGAATATACGGTGAACCTGGCCCGTTTATTTCCTGAAAAGAACTTTGTTGGTATCGATTATAAAGGAAACAGGATTTGGCGGGGAGCGAAAACCGCCCTGGAAGATGATATAGTCAACGTGGCTTTTTTGCGCATTCAAATTGAGACGATGTTAGACTATTTTGATCCGGGCGAAATAGACGAGATTTGGATCACTTTTCCGGATCCGCAGCCGCAGCTGAGCCGCGAAAAAAAACGGCTTACGTCACCCAGGTTCTTGGAGAAATACAAACAAGTGCTAAAGCCTGGTGGTTTTGTTAATTTAAAAACAGATAATGACGGACTGTACGCCTATACCGCCGAAAAAATAGGTGAGTTTGGATTAAAGCTGCATATAAAGACGGAGGATCTTTACCTTTCAGCGCATGCTGATGAGGTACTGTCCATAAAAACGTATTACGAGAAGAAATATTTAAAGGGTAACAAAAATATAAATTACCTTAAGTTTTCATTTGAATAAACGATGCCTGATCTGAATTTTTACGATATGGTTTACCAGGTGGCACGGCTGATACCGCCGGGCCGGGTTACTTCGTATGGCGCTATAGCTAACTACCTCGGCACTAAAGGTTCATCGCGTATGGTGGGCTATGCAATGGGTTCATGCGGCGCAGCAAAACCTCCTGTACCGGCTCACCGTGTAGTAAACAGCCAGGGCTTGCTGACAGGTAAATTTCATTTCCGGCCACATAGTTTAATGCAGCAATTGCTTGAAAACGAAGGCGTGAAAGTTGAAGATGATAAAGTGGTTGATTTTAAGAAGATATTTTGGGACCCCGCGGTTGAGTTGGCAATGTGATCTCAATGCGGTAGATTGGCCCATATGCCGGGTTTTTCGTTTTTGGTCCCGGTAGTCTCCACTTCAACAATGCTAATAATTAGTAAATTGCATTTATTAGGCCAACGGCAACGGGGCCTTCTTTATTTAGAAGATGACAACAACCGAAGAAATTTACCAACACTATATTAAACACCAGGCTATTAGCACTGATACGCGCAAGATTATACCGGACAGTATATTTTTTGCTTTAAAGGGTGATAATTTCGACGCGAATACTTTTGCAGAACAAGCAGTAGCTAAGGGCGCAGCCTTCGCGGTAATCGATAATAAAGATTATCAATTAAATGACCAATATATTTTAGTTGATGATACGTTAACCGCTCTACAGGAGCTGGCCAGGCACCATCGCCGGCAATTGAATATTCCTGTAATTGGTCTTACCGGCACCAACGGAAAAACGACTACTAAGGAACTTATCAAT
>JANYAB010000564.1 GCA_025355225.1 Bacteroidota bacterium | reverse complement strand
GAATACCAGCACACCTGAAGAGGCATCGGGTACGGTGATGGAAAAGTTACCATCCCGGTCAGATACGGCACCTGTAGTTGTGCCTTTAAGTAAAATACTTACTCCGGGTAATGAAGTACCCTTCTCGTCTGTTACCTGCCCGCTTATGCGAACGCTGGCAATCTCTTTCGGGATTCTGTTAGCTGCAAAGGCCAGTGCGGGTTGCCCGCATGTGATGCAACAGGCAAGCGCGATACCTGCCAGCAAGCGCAAACGACCGGGGAATTTTTTTCTGTGCGGCGAATACGTGATTTGTAAATTTGATTTCATAATTTATTGATAGTTGGTTTATTTTTCTCCCGTTCGTTATTGTAGAAAGCGTCAAGCCGCAGGGGAGAGTGAAATCAAAAAAATCCACTTTACCCCTAACTGCCTGTGACGTTTTGAAATACAAAACGGTTGTAATTGGTTAATTGCAGGACTAAGTTGGAAGATTTTTAAGAAATGCGTGAGGGGGAAACTCAGCAATTGACCGGGGGTAATTCGGCAAAAAACACTTAAAATCCTGCTTTTGAGGTCATTTTCTTAAAGCGGGTTGCTTTTGTCCTTTTTCAACAGATCACTATTCATGGTTTGATCTTTATGGAAAGCGCTTCGGAATTTTTTAATATAGCCGGATGGGTTAAAACCAAACAATTTACTGAACTGCTCCCTAAAATGTTTAAGGTCGTTAAACCCTACTTTGTAGGCGGCCTCGGCAACCGTACTGTCTGTGGTTAAAAATAATTCGGCTGCTTTTCTTAACCGGATGAAACGAATAAAACCATTGACAGACTGACCGGAAATAGATTTAATCCGACGATAAACATTAGAATGGCTCATGCCGATCTCGTTAGCCAGAGCTTTTATATTAAACTCCGGATCACTCAAATGTTGCTCCACGATATCAATGCATTTTTGCAGAAACTCTTTATACTCCTGCGAAATTTTAAGATTATTTGGTTTCAGTGTTATCTCATTAAAGAAATATCGCTGCAGGTTATTCCTGGTTTTGAGTATGCCTTTTACACGGGCTATAAGCATTTCCTTTTCAAAAGGCTTACTTATGTAGTCATCGGCACCACCTTCGATTCCTTTCAGCTTAATTTCCGGGGCCGTGATAGCTGTTAGTAATATAACCGGTATATGGCTAAGATTAGGGTCTTCTTTTATACGGCTGCATAATTCTATCCCGCTCATACCCGGCATCATTACATCACTGATAATAATGTCGGGCATAAACTCATTCACCATTTTTAAACCTGATTCGCCATTATCGGCTTCATAAATAATGTATTCCGCTACAAAAACCTGTTTTATATAATCGCTTATTTCCTTATTATCTTCTATAATAAGCATAGATTTAAGCTCCTGGGTAATTTCCGGTGTGCCCGGCGCAGTACCTTCATACAAAACCGGTAAGTTATTTTCATTTTCTTCCCCCATTAGTTCATTAAAGAAAACAGATCTTTGCGGCGGTTCGTCAATTATTAATGCCGATTCCAAATGCCCTTCACCTTTAGGCAATTCCAGATGAAAAACCGTTCCTTTTCCGGCTTCGCTTTCATAGCTTATTTTTCCGCCATGCTGGTCGGTATAATTTTTAACCAGGAATAAGCCTATGCCTAAACCCCCCTTGGATAAAGTATCATGCCTATATTCCTGATAGTATTTATGATAAAGTCTGTCGCCGGCAGTTTGCGCAATACCACAACCCGTATCTCTCACCATAATACTCACATGGTCGTCTGACTGGTGTACCTGCATTTCCACTTCTCCGCCGACCTCCGTAAATTTTACCGCATTTGACAACAGGTTAAACAACACTATTTCAATTTTTTCACGGTCGGCGATAATTTCTATGTTTTCTTCGGCACAACTATATTCAAACCTGAGCTTTTTTATCTGCGCCTGATGCGAAAAGCATAAAAAAACCTCCTTGCTTAAATCAGCAATGTTAATCCTCGCCAGCTTCAACTCGTCTGCATCCGCATCGGCCTTTCTAAATAACAATAACTGATCAACCAAACTCAGTAAACGCCTGGCATTCCGGTTAATGGTATTCAGATTTTGCTGATCAACATCATTTCCGCCGGTATATAAAATTTCCTTTAACGGGTTGATGATCATTGTTAACGGAGTTCTGAATTCATGAGATATATTGGTGAAAAACGACAATTTCTTTTCGTGCAACTCCTTTTCTTTTTCGGTTTCAATATGAGCCAGCCTGATCTCATATTTTAATTTAGCTTGCCTGTTGTTATAAAATATATATCCGTAAACGGCCGCGCCAAAAAGCAAGGCATAGATAACAAAGGCCCACCAGGTGAGATACCACGGTGGAGTAATAATTATGATCAATGATCTCCCGCGTTCGTTCCATACCCCGTCATTATTTGAAGCCTTTACATAAAAAAAATAAGTGCCTGCATTTAAATTGGTATAGGTAGCCTTACGCTGCCCGCCAACAAAATTCCATCTTTTATCAAAACCTTCAAGCTTATAAGCGTAGTTGTTCTTTTCGGTATGGGTATAATTTAGCGCGACGAATTCAATTGAAAAAACACTTTCGTTATATTTTAAAACTATTTGCCTGGCGTTTTGAATAGGTTCCTTTAGCGGACTGTTCCCCCCCGGGACTATTGATCTGTTAAATACCTGCAGGTCGGAAAAATATACCGGGGGTGCATTCTTATTATAATTAATACGCAATGGATCAAAGGAAACCAGGCCCCTATTACCGCCTAATAAAATTTGATGATCGTTTACTTTGCATATAACCGTATTAGCAAATACGCCATCGCCCTCATCAAAGTTCTTGATCTGCATTTTTTCAGGATTAAAACTAGAAACGCCAGTTTCTGTAACTATCCAGAGATTGCCCTTGCTGTCTTCTACCATTTGCTTAAATACATTGCTGGCAAATCCATCGTTTTTTGAGTAAACCCGGAATGAATTAGTGCTTTTGATGTATTTGTTTAAGCCATCCTGGGTGCAAACCCAAATGTTGTGGTGCGAATCCAGAAAAATATCGTGTATATCATTATTGCTAAGACTTCCGGCTGTTTTATCGTTAACTACGTAATTAAAAAACGTATGGGTCGACCTGTTAAACCGATTCAGGCCCCCGCCTTCGGTACCAATCCAGATATTGTTTTCAGCATCCTTTAATAAGCAGTATAAATGATTATTGCTTAGCGTATTGGATTTCCCTTTTTGGTTAAAGTAGTGGGTAAAGGTATTGGTGATGCTGTGGTATATTTTCAGCCCTGCATCAGTTGCGAGCCAGTACTCACCAGGGCTCACTTCCAAAATATCACGGAATACATCTTCATTAAAAAAACTACCTAAACTGGAATGGTGAGAATGATGCGTAAATTTACCTGTCTGGTCGTCATATTCATCAAAACCAAATTCTGTCAGATCCCATAATTTACCGCCGTTATCCAAATACAGCTTATTAATTATATTATTGCCAATACTTTGCGCATCATTTGAATGCAGTAAGGTAGTTGATACGCCCTTATCTAATTGAATAACATCAAGACCATTATTGGTTCCCACCCAAACAGCATGATTTTTAACCAATATACTTTTTACATTACGCTTTGCATTTGAAAATGGGTAAAATGCAAACTTGTATTGCTGCCCGTCCAGCTTGGTTAGTCCTTCTAATGAACAGATCCAAATTATCCCGCTTTGATCTTGAAATAAACCTGCCTGCTGAAAACTATTGAAGTTATGAATCTGTTGCCAGCTGTTGCTTAGCGAATTAAACCAATAGAAGTTCTGATTACCGCCCAACATCATTAAATGATGCCCTAAATTTAATATTCTGAAAACACCGTGATTTTCGTTTGCAGGCGAGGGGTATGAGGTGAATGCATTTGTTTTAATATGAAATTTAAAAAGGCCCTTCCAATAGGTACCCACCCATATGTCTCCACCCTCGTCCAGGCAAAGGCTCCAAACATCATTTGGGTTTTTTTCATTGGCGTTTTGCGTTTGTGGAAAGTTTACAAACTTTTTTGTGTTTTTGTTAAATTTGTTTAAGCCACCGCTCCAGTTGCCCAACCAAATATTGTTTTCCTTGTCTTCAATAATTGCATTGACTGATTTACCTTTTATGGCATTTGGATTTGAGGTATTGGGCTGATAAACTTCAAAGTTTCTTGACCTCTCAATAAAACGGTCGAAACCATCATCGGTGCCAACCCAAATATTATTATCCCTGTCGGCTAATAGCGACCATATCTTATTATTACTTAATGAACCCTGAACCTGGTCCTGATGACTAAACCTTTTAAACTTTTCGGTTAAGGGGTCGAGTAAATTAAGCCCATCGAGGGTTCCCACCCAAATCCTTCCCACTTTGTCCTCAATAATAGTGTTTATATAATTGTTGGTTAGGCTTGTACTGTCTCCCGGAATGTTTACAAAGGTTTTAAAAATATAACCATCAAACCGGCAAAGGCCGTTTTCAGTCCCAACCCAAAGAAAGCCGTTCTTATCTTTGATAGTGCAGGTGGTACTATTAGAAGGAAGACCGTTATTAATGTCATAGGTTTTTATTGCATAATTCTTAAGTTCGGGAATGTCATTATTTTGAGGTTTGTTAAACTGGGCGTATGCGATCTGACAGCTTAAGCATATAAGGACAACTGGAAGAATATTAAAAATCCTCATAAGCACGGTTCGTGATTTTTAATCGGGAATAAAAGCAATTAGTTTAAACGAACCGTAAATATATTAAAATTGAGTTAAGTGCAAAATGGAATTCATCTTCCAGTGGCCATTGCTGCATCTTTTTGCAACAATGGCCGGTAAGGATCTGTGGGGGGTGATTTCCCTGTTAGTGTTCTTCGGAATTGATTGTAATTGCGTATCTGCCTATGATATCAATGTATAATGTTTTATATCGATCAATTTAAAGTCAATACCACAACCGATGCAGAAGGCATATTTATGGCGATACCATCGTTTTTTAAATCCACATCTTTGAATGTCTTTGGCTGTATTTTTTTCGGATCCTCAAACGAATTGTAATCATTAACACTTGCCGAGGCCAGGACACTGCCCGTTACTTTAATGAATTTTTTGCCGCTTACATTGATTGAAATTTTGTGGGTTTTATCGGGATCAATATTTACCAGGGTTATGTGTACGATGCCGTCCTTATCCCTGGATGCAGATGCCGAAATTGCGGGTAATTTTCCTGAGCCTAAAACATAATTTTCGCTTGCAATGGCGACAGGTAATAAGGTTGCATTTTGGTGCACATTATACATTTGCATCACATAATAGGTTGGCGTCAGTATCATTTTATCCCCTTGGGTCAGGATAACCGATTGCAATACATTAATACATTGTGCCAGGTTGGCCATACGTACGCGATCACAATGATTATTGAAGATGTTCAAGGTTGATCCGGCTATCATTGCATCGCGCATACTGTTCTGCTGATACAGAAATCCAGGATTGGTTCCCGGCTCGACATCGTACCACCCGCCCCATTCGTCGACAACGAGGCCCACCTTTTTTTGAGGATCGTATTTATCCAAAATGGCTGAATGTTTAGCGACCAGCGTATCCATAAACAATGTGCTTTTCATCGTCTTAAAATATTCTTCTTTGCTGAATTTGGTTGCCGAGCTTTTATGGCTCCAATCGATAATTGCATAATGATGAAGCGCGATACCTTCAATTAAATCCCTGGGGATATTTTTCATCAATGTTTCTGTCCAATGGTAATCATCGACACTCGCGCCGGAAGCCACTCTGTATATTTTGCTGTCATTGTTCCAACTCGTCATAAAAGTTGAATACTTTCTGAATTCATTTGCGTAGTATTCAGGCGTCATGTTGCCGCCGCAGCCCCAGGCTTCGTTTCCTATCCCCCAAAATTTTACGTTCCAGGGTTTTTCTCTGCCGTTGGCCTTGCGCAGATCAGACATTGGATTCTTACTGTCCGAGCTCACATAATTCACCCAGTCAGATAATTCCTGTACTGTGCCGCTTCCCACATTCCCCGATATGTAAGGATCGGCACCGAGTACTTCACACATATTCAGAAACTCGTTTGTGCCAAAGCTATTGTCCTCAACAGTACCGCCCCACCATTTATTGATCATTGCCGGGCGCTTATCTTTTGGCCCCACGCCATCCTTCCAATGATAAGTATCTGCAAAGCAGCCTCCCGGCCATCTTAAAGCCGGTATCTTCATTTTCTTCAATGCCGCTATCACATCATTACGTACCCCGTTGGTATTGGGAATTTTTGAAGTGTCACCTACAAAAAACCCGTCATAAATACCTCTCCCTAAATGTTCGGCGAAATGGCTATAAATGTATTTGCTTATAACAGGAGCCTTTGGATTGTCTGCTGCTGATAAATTTATTGTAGTTTGTGCTTTCACATTAAATGCAAGCCAGGCCAGCGTAAACGATAGGAAGAGAATTTTTGGTTTCATATTTGTGTTTTATAGAGTATTATTTGTTTGAAAATTAATAGCTATGCAATCATTGTGATATTTTTTCCCGAATCACAAGTTCAATTGACTGGATTTGACAAGCGCAACAAAGCTGCACCATGAGTGTTGATTTTTTCCTGGTATTTTTGCCTGAAGACACCCACATCTTTTTTCGCCCAAAGGTTTCTGACAATTATTTTTCCTTTCAGACCGAGTGATGCAAAGTCGACACTAACATTTTGCTGCTCATCATCCAAATTAAACAGGGCCACGTACAAATCCTTGCTACCCGGCACATGCGAATACCAAACCATGGCATGTTGATTTTTATAAAGCTGCCGCGGATTAGTGCCGTGCTGGTTTACGACCAGTACCTCGTTATTTGTAAAGAGCTTTAATTCCTGCTCGCGGTTTTCGGGTAAATTGCCGCCAATCATCAAAGGTGAACGATAAATACTCCAAAAGGTCATATGGGTATATTCTTCATCTTCGGTAAAGCGGCTGTATCGCTCCCCGCCGACCGGGCCGCGCTTGGATAATTTGCCTATCTGAATCATGTCGCAATCTGGCCAATGCCCAGGGCCGCCGACACCCTCCCATTGCCTGGCGTAGTTGAACATTTGTAAAACTTCTTTCCAATTATCCCAAAAATCATCAGCCATGCGCCACATATTCGCATGCTGTTTAATGTGATCCGCCTTGTCTACAGGCGTTGCACCTGGCGATGTGCTGAAAACTATTGCCCTGCCGCATTGGTCTATGGCTTTTTTATAGCCCTCAATTTCGGCGCTGCTGTACGGCCGTGAAAGATCGTCTACTTTAATAAAATCAACGCCCCATTGTGCATATAGGTTCAATATGGAATTAAGATACTCTTGTGCACCGGGCTTCGTCATGTCAAGCCCATACATGTGGTTCATCCACGGACATTTTGAATTCGTATCAGCAATCATATCGGCTGTTATACCATTTGTTCCCCAAACCGGCGATTTTGCCCAAACAGCCTGCCGTGGTATACCACGCATTACATGGATGCCGAACTTAAGGCCCAATGAATGAATATAATCGGCTAATGACTTGAAGCCAGTACCGCCAAATGATGATGGAAATTTTGTTGGCTGTGGCAGTAACCTTCCCCATTTATCCATAGTAAGCCAGGGCACGAATGAGCCATCCTGCAAATTCTTTTGAAACGGGTTGCCGATATTGCTGCCCGGCGGATTATCGTACGACCATAAAAAATCAACTACAATATATTGCCAGCCATATTGCTTAAGATTTTTGGCCATGTAATCGGCATTTGCTTTTACTTCATCTTCGTGAACAGCGGAACCATAACAATTGTAACTGTTCCAGCCCATGGGCGGCGCCTGCGCGATGTCCCGATCCTGTGCCAATAATGTAGTGCAAAAGCTCAATGCAATTGCAAGGGTTATTATATTTCTGACCTTCAAAACAAATATTTATTTGGTTACGGTTCATTGCCAATAGCACGACGCAAGGCCGTGTTTACGTTCAAAATGCTTTTTTATTAAATCGAATTATTGCGCCGGAAAACAGTACTCCAGGCTAATTATCCGGTATTAAAATGTTGCGTTAAAATTATGAAAAGGCATTCCATTGACAAAGTACAGTCAAGGATAATAAATGCCATTCCTTTAAAAATTTTAATGTTTGTATACAAATCGGTTTTAACTGGTTACGAATAAACTAAGGTGGGATATTTCGATGACATTCATGGGGGTGAAATTCAACATTCTAAAGGGGTAAATTCAGCAAAATAATGATATATAACCTTTCATCAAATCACCGGCAACATTGGATCCAGGAATTAAGAAATGTGCCGTTGATATTAAAATCTTTTGTAAGTTTTTTCAAGTGTTTCTGTCCTCGAGTGTTTCTGTCGTCGCAGGGTCTGTCAGAGACGACCCTGCGCAAGGAGGCTGTACAACAGGTATAAGACCATAACATCTGTCACCGGCTAAAGGGGTATTTATCCTGCAATGATATTGCAGCGCAGGGTCGTCTTCGACAGACCCGGCGGGGACGGGAAAAGGGTAAAACTATTTTACGCGCTCCAGGTATTCCCCGGTTCGGGTATCTATTTTTACTTTATCACCCTGGTTCACAAATAGTGGTACTTTTATTTCAATACCATTTTCTGTGGTCGCATATTTCAACGCGCCCGAAGAGGTGTCTCCTTTAACTGCAGGCTCGGCATAGGTTATTTCCAATTCTACACTGTTAGGTGCCTGCGCCATAATAGGCTCTTCGCTTTCGAAAGATACAATGACATTCATTCCTTCTTTGAGGAATTTTGCAGATGGGCCAAATAATGCTTTGGGGATATTAAACTGATCATAGGTTGTGTTATCCATAATCACGAGGTAATCACCTTCTTCATACAAGTACTGGAAGTCGTTGGTCTCTACGCGGCAAATTTCAACTTGTTCGTCTGTAGCCAAACGGGCCTCTACAATTTTCCCTGTTTTAATATTA